>JBAXZU010000009.1:0-24106 GCA_041670225.1 Bacilli bacterium
AGATTCTTTGAATTATTCAATACCAAAACCGGAACTGATGGTTCAGTGACTTCCGTCTATAAGCTTAAGGGCAGTTATCTGGATAGTTATGGCCGTTATTTGGTTGCTACTATTGGTGAGAATCAGGCAATAGATATGGATTCTATGTCGCTGACAGTCAAAAATGACAAGATTACGAAACTTTCTTATTCTTATGTTTACTTCGCTAATTCAAAGAAAGTCGGTGAAATGGAAGGTACCATTAATTATACCTTTGATGATGCTGAGGTAATAATTCCTTCATTTAAAGAAGAAAACTATCTTGATCAGCTTTTTGTCCCGAGTATGGAAAAGTACTCAGATTCCGAGATTAATTATGCCTATCATACTAAGATATCAAGCTTTTTAGACAAGGCCAATGGTGAAGGATACTATATTTCAGAAGAAAAGAAGGATTTTGCCTCTTCTTCGGAAGACTATTACTATTATGATTCTGAAGGCAATATTCATGCTACATTTACTGAAAATAATCAAGAATATGATTTTAAAGTGATGAATCGGACTAAGCCGGATATGTCCTGTTTGGAACGTGATTCATTCTATATTGATCAAAGCGGAGCTTATGTTCTAAAAAAAGAAGACTACAATAAAGTTTTCGCCGGCCTTCTTTCTCTGCAAGGGAATGACTATAGTTTCATCGGTTTCAAAATGGTCATCTATTCTGATGCCATTGAGATAATTTACTCCTATAATTACCGTATTCTTCTGGATGATGGAAGTTATGCTGTCTTCTATATTGAAAATACTTTGTTGGTTTCGGATCAAGTATTAGCTTTTTAATGAAAAGGAGAATTATTATGAAAAAGCAAATTTGGTTAGGATTGATGTCTACGGTTTTAGCCTTAGGTCTTTCTTCTTGTGGGGAGTTACCAGGAACAAGTGTAGAATCATCAACATCAACTGATGTTTCTTCTCAGATGAGCGATGATGAACAGAAGATTTATGACATCTATCGTTTGGCTGTTCAGTCCGGATTTTCAGGTACTTATGAAGACTGGCTGAATACTATTAAGGGTGCTGATGGTAAAGACGGACAGGATGGAGAAGACGGAAAAGACGGAGAAGACGGAAAAGACGGAAAAGACGGAGAAGACGGAGAAGACGGAGAAGACGGAGAAAATGGTAAAGATGGCTCTGGTATTCTTTTTGGAGAAGGTGCACCGGCGGATACTTTGGGTACTGATGGTGATAGCTATGTAGATATAGCTTCTTGGAATTATTATGGAAAGACTGCTGGCCATTGGAACTTAAAAGGTTGCTTCAGCGGAATTGACCACTCTCATGACGGCGAGAAAGTAACTGTCACATACAATCTTTCAGGCGGAAAAATGCCTAAAGGTATGGTTTATGAAACTGAAATTGATTATGGCTCCTGCCTTACTTTACCAGTTCCTTCAAAAACTGGCTTTGATTTCCAAGGCTGGTTTATGGGTGAAACTGTCAATGATGCCCAGGTTTTCAATAACACACCTATTTATTCCGACCTTACTTTGATAGCTAGATGGGGTGAGACAAACTATGTTCTTCCGGATGATTGTTATGTCGTAGAAGGCCAAAAGTTCCAGTATCACTATGGCGATATTGTTACTATTTCACCGGTGTATAAAGAAGGCAAGGTTTTCACAAAATTCACTGCCATGTATGGCTTCTCTGAAACCTATAGCCGTTCTTATAAATTTAAGGTAAAAATTGGTGAGTTTACTGATATTCAGGTTCACTATTTAGATTGTCCTGATGAAGGAGATGGAACTGAAGGAATGTATATTCGTGACGGGGAAATCCTTGAACTGGATGGAAAAGGCACCTACAGGATCAATGGTGATATGTATGCTATGGATAAGTGCTCTGAAACCAATCCTGATTGGGAATTTGGTGATAAAGAAAATCTATATTTTGGTGATTATTATGATGGAGTTATTGTAATTGATGAGGAAATGGCTGATGGTTTGACTTATTCCTATATCGAAGTTACCAACTCTGATGACGAAAGAATTCGTTTTTGGAAAGATGGAGTTTCTTACATTGAAATAGTTGATTTTGTCTGGGCCGGAACCTTCACTGCTACTATTGATTCAGTTGAATGTGTGGCTGTCATTGATGATAAGGGAAATGGAACATATACTTGTGGAGAAGGTATGCCACAGGAAATTGCTGTCCAAGAAGTAGGATCTGATTATTTTAAAATATTAAATTATCGCTATGGAAACTCTTTTGGAATAACTAAGGTGTCTGATACCAGTTTCCTTGGAAGTTTTGATGGCTCTGACGATACTGTGTTTGAATTTGTTCCTTATGTCTTCCCCTTTGCTGGAAAATTCACCGGATCATATACTGAAGAAGATGAATCCATTGCCTGTGAAATCATTGTTAACAAGGATAAGACCGGAACTTATACTGAGAATGGCTATACAGTACTTTCCTTTACAGTAACTGATTTTGATTATCCCAATTCGCTAACAATTGAAGATGACTATGAGGACACCCATACTATTACCTTACAGGAAAATGGTAAATATAGAGCTAGACTGGCAGATTCTTCTGTTGATTTTGATTTTAAACCAGCTGAAGATAAGTCCCCCTTTGCCGGTGAATATGAGGCCGAAGATGAAGATAGTACTTATCTTCTGGTAATTAACCAGAACGGATCTGCATCTTTCTATGTTGATTCAATTCTCTCCCTTGAATTAGAAACTGTCTCTTATGATGAGAACTCAATAATTTTGACTGATTCTGAGGATAACTATACTTTGACAAAGAGAGCTGACGGAAGTTTCACCGGAAGGTTCTCAGGAGAATCATTAGTCTATACTAAAAAAGCTTAATAATAACTAATCTCTTAGGGCCGCATGGATTATCTATGCGGCTTTTTTATTTTGGGGGTTGACAAATTATAAAAGAAGACTACAATATCACACGTTCGGTAGGTGAGACTACTTTAGAGATACGGATTGTTGCCGCAAAGCTGTGGAGACACAACGAGTTGGCTTGAACAGGTTGCATCGAATCAAGGTGCAGCATAATACAATTTCATTGCTCTATTGAGTTTAAGCATGTACGAAACAATAATCATTTTTATTGCCGTACATTCTTGCTGAATGTATGGCTTTTTATTTTTATAGGAGGGAAAAATATGAGTAGTGATCATCATCTAGGACTATGTCAGTCGGCATTGATATCGTGGGAAAGAGATTCTTAGTAATCCTGTTTTTTGATATTGATAATTAGACTGACATCGTTAGAAATAACGATGTTTTTTATTAGGTAAATAAGGGGAAAACCATGAAAAGTGATAGTTGCGGCGATATTCCATTAACAGAAAATATTATCCATCAAGTGTAAAAACATTTCTCGACACTTATGGTTTTGATTTAATGAATATCCATTTTCAGGAAACAAGAATGAGGATAGAAATATGAGAAAATTATTAAGTGAAAAGAAAATAAATAAGAAGACAGTAAAAGAAGAATTAAGTGAATCAAGATTAATTTCAGCTGTTCAGTTGGAAATGAATGAGGTATTAGAACAGTACCACACTTCTATAATGGGATTAGCAAAGGATGATTATGAATCTTCAAAAGATAATTACGGAACTAATAAAATCCATTCCAAGAAGAAAGATACTTTAATAAAAAGAATCTTCTCCTCTTTTATTAATCCGTTTACAGCAATTTTATTTGTTTTGGCTATGGTGTCTTTATTTACTGATGTGATTTTTGCTAGTCCTAACGAACGAAGCTATGTGACTTTCATTATCATTACCACCATGGTTGTCATTTCTGGAACCTTAAAATTCGTTCAGGAAACCAAAAGTGGAAATACTGCTAGCAAATTATTGAAGATGATTCATTCTACGGCTGCTGTTGAAAGACAGGAAAACGGAAAACAGGAAATCAACATTGATGAAATCGTGGTCGGTGATATTGTTCATTTATCAGCTGGAGACATGGTTCCTGCTGATATGAGAATAATTGAGGCTAAAGATCTTTTTATCTCACAATCTACCCTGACCGGAGAGAGTGAACCTGTTGAAAAACTGAGCGTGTTTAATTCTGATTATCAGTCTGTTACTGATTTAAGTGATATTGCTTTTATGGGAAGCAATGTTATCAGCGGAACTGCCATTGGTGTTGTTATTAATATTTCTAATGATACTTTGGTAGGAAGAATATCAAAAAAATTAAATGCTAAACCAATAATGACAACTTTTGAAAAAGGTGTTAATTCGGTTTCGTATGTTTTGATTAAATTCATGCTATTCATGGTTCCAGTCGTATTATGCATAAGTGGTTTTACTAAAGGTAATTGGTTAGATGCCAGTCTGTTTGCTATTTCCGTAGCTGTCGGTCTTACCCCAGAGATGCTGCCTATGATTGTGACGGCCGCTCTTGCTAAAGGGGCTAATACTATGGGCAAGAAGAAAGTTATCATTAAGAATCTTAATTCCATTCAGAATCTGGGTTCTATTGATATTCTTTGCACGGATAAGACTGGCACTCTGACACAGGACAAGGTGGTTTTGGAATATCATCTCAATGTTCAGGGAATTGAGGATGACAGAGTATTACGTCATGCTTATCTTAATAGCTATTATCAGACAGGTTTAAAGAACCTCATGGATATTGCCATTATTTCTAAATATGAGGAAATTAATCCTAATGAAATCAATTATGAGAAGATTGATGAGATTCCTTTTGATTTCAACCGTCGAAGGATGAGTGTCATTGTCAGAAATCAGCAAGGAAAGACTCAAATCATTACTAAAGGTGCTGTAGAAGAAATGGTCAACTGCTGTTCCTTTACTGAATTGGATGGCAAGGTTGTTACTCTTGATGAGAATACCAAAAATTTTGTTTCCAGAAAGCCAGTTCTTTGAATAGTAAAGGTATGAGAGTATTAGCTGTTGCCCATAAGAAAAGTGAGAAGAAAGAAGGCCTTTTCTCTGTCGAGGATGAAAGAGACATGGTTCTTATTGGATTCCTGGCCTTCTTTGATCCGCCTAAAGACAGCAGTTCCGCAGCAATAAAAGGATTGAAAGAATATGGTGTTAATGTCAAAGTACTCACTGGTGACAATGATTTGGTAACCTCTTCAGTCTGTCGTCAGGTCGGAATTGACTGCAGCAATATTCTTTTAGGAAAAGATATTGCCCTGATGGACGATGAGGAACTAGCAAAGAATGCTGAAGAAACAAGTGTTTTTGCTAAACTGGCTCCAGAACAGAAATCAAGAGTAGTCAGAATATTGAGAGAAAACGGTCATTCGGTTGGTTTTATGGGTGATGGAATAAATGATGCCTTAGCCATGAAAGCTTCAGATGTCGGTATTTCCGTTGACAGTGCGGTGGATATTGCCAAAGAATCAGCCGATGTTATTCTTCTTGAAAAGGACCTCAATGTTTTAGAGGATGGAATAATCGAAGGACGTAAGACGTATGCTAATATGATCAAGTACATTAAAATGACAGCTTCTTCAAATTTCGGCAACATGTTCTCAGTTTTAGCAGCCTGTGCCTTCCTGCCTTTCTTACCAATGGCTTCCATACAATTGATACTTCTGAATCTAATCTACGATATTACCTGTACCGCAATTCCGTGGGATAATGTTGATAAGGAATATCTCCAGAAGCCTCGTAAATGGGATGCCTCATCTGTTACTAGATTTATGCTGATTTTAGGACCTGTTAGCTCAATTTTTGATATAACAACTTATTTGCTGATGTATTTTGTGATATGTCCTTTAGTTTGCGGCGGACAGATGTATCATCAGATTTCTGATCCTCAGACTTTGGCATTATTTGTTGCAACCTTCAGAACCGGTTGGTTTATTGAATCTATGTGGGATCAGACCTTAGTCATCCATATGATCAGAACCGCCAAGATTCCTTTTATCCAGAGTCATGCTTCCCTTCCAGTTACTCTGCTGACTTTCTCAGGAATTATTCTATTGACAGTGATTCCATTCACACCACTTGGAACCTATTTTGGATTAGTCTCTTTGCCGGGAATCTATTTTGGTTATCTGGCTTTGACAATTATCGGATATCTGGCATTAGATATTGTCGTGAAGAAAATCTATATTCATAAGTTCAAAGAACTTCTTTGATAATTGGATCTGATTATTAAACGGATGATTTTAGCTGACTCACAAAATTAATAAGTGTGTCTTCTAAATTCATCCGTTTTTTAGTTTTTTTTTATTACATAATAAATGCTTGTTTTCTTACTCTACGTTACGTGGATGTTTTTTTGGATAGAAAATGTTTATATTAATAGAAGAGGTGGAAAAATGAACATTAAAGAAATCGGCTTTTTTATCAAAGGCCAAAGAAAAAAGCTGGGGATGACACAAGAAGAATTATCTTCGGAAATTGGGGTCAGCAGTAAAACAGTCTCTAAATGGGAATGTGGAAATGGTCTACCGGATGTCTCTCTAATGATACCATTATGTGAAAAGCTAGGAATTAACGTCAATGAATTGCTCAGCGGAAAGCTACTAACTGAACAGGAATATCAGCAACACGCGGAAGAGAATATGCTCCAGGAGTTAGCTGAAAGGAAAAATAATCACTTGATGGTGATTATTCAGGTGATCTTAGGAATAATGTTTATTATGGCTATGGTGGCAATAATTGTTTTCACATCTTTATTTGAAATGGAAGATTATCTCAGAGCGATTATTGTTGCTACGGCTATTGTATTAATGATTTTCGGTATTGTTTTATTATGTATAGCCGATATTCATACGGGGTACTATGAGTGTAAGAATTGTAAAACAAGATTTATTCCTAGTGTCAAAGCCTATGTTTTTGGTCCGCACACCATAACTACCCGCAGGCTAAAGTGCCCCTGCTGTGGGAAGAAAACCTTTTGTAAAAAAGTATTTTCCAAAAAGTAAGTGGTATTTGTTTTTAACTTATACACAATTGAGTCTTGATTGCTATTTTATTCAAGAAAGAAAAATATAGTTTTTTTGATTCTCTTTTTAGTATATAATTGAAATATGGTAAAAATTGCAGTCGTTGAGGATGAAGACATCTATATTGAACAGGAAAAAACTTTCCTAAAACGTTTCTCTGAAGAAAAGAAAATGGTTTTTCCTGTAGAATTCTTCCAGAATGCCAATGTTTTCCTTAATTCTTCAAAATCAGATTACGATATCATTTTTTTGGATATTGTTCTTAAGGATAGCACCGATGGCATGACTCTCGCCAAAAAAATCCGTGAAAAAGATAATAGGGTCATCCTGATTTTTGTCACCAGTATGACTTCTTATGCTATTAAAGGCTATGAAGTTGATGCTTTAGGTTATATGGTTAAACCTATTGAATATTATCCTTTCAGCCGTCTTCTTTCAAAGGCCTTGGATAGATTGGAGTTCGATGAAGAAGTTTATCTGACTGTTTCCAATCATGGTGAATTTGCTAAGATTCCTTCAAGTATTATTACTTATCTCGAAGTGAGAAACCACCAGGTCACTATTCATACCAAAAAAGGAGATTACTCTCTGAGGGCCTCACTTGATGCTTATGAAAAACAGTTAGAAGGAAAATCTTTTGTCCGTTGCAATAACTGCTATCTGGTCAATCTTAGTTATGCTTTGAAGATTGTTGGAAATGAAGTACTTGTCGGAAATGACATGCTTCAGATTTCCCGACCTAAACGAAAAACATTTTTGGAGTCTTTGACTAGATATTGTGGGGAAATGTAATTATGGAAGTCATTTATGCCTGTTTGAAATTTTTCTGTCGGTTCCATGTTGAAATATATATTATTGCCATTTCTTTTGCTTTTTGCTTAGAAAGACGAAAATATTTTTGGATACGTTTTGCTTTTACTACTGCCGTTTTCATCTCTCTTCCCTACCTGCTTCCTATTCAGCCGGGTGAAACTATTTATTACTGGAGTTATCTGAAAGTCGGTGATTGGGTGAATTTCACCTGGTTCATCGAATATGTCTTCATTATGTTGATTCTTGCCTTCCTGTTTAAGCTGAATTTCAAAGAAACACTGTTCTTTGGTACGGCTTCTTATACGATGCAGCATCTGCTGAAAAGAATGATTTTCCTTATCTGTAACTTTGCTTCTGTCAGTATTTCCTCACAAGCTTATTATGTTATTGGCTTTTTTGTAACTATCCCTATGTTAGCTTTATATTATTTCCTTTTTATCCGCCGAATCAAAAGAGGCGAATCAATCAATACCAATAATATTTATATTTTGATTATCGCTGTTACAACAGTTGCAATTTTCTGTTTCCTTTCTAGTTATGACGATACCTTCTCACGCGGAAACATATCAATCAGAATATATACGATGTTATTGGATGTTGTTCTTTTGGCATTACTGTTCGGAATATTTGAAAAATCCAAGCTATCCATTGAAAAAGAATCAATGTCAAGAATGCTTCATGAGATGGAAAATGATATGGAGCTTTCCAAAAAGAACGTGGATGCTATTAACCTTAAATGTCATGATTTAAAGCATCAGATAGACGGACTTAAGATAGTTTCTGATGAACAAAGAAACGAGAAAATTATGGAAATTGAAAAAGAAATAACCTTCTATGACAATGTTGCCAAGATTGGAAATGCACCGCTGGACCTTATTTTGACCAAGAAATCACTTTATTGTGAGAAGCATCAGATTCAGCTTAATTATCAGATTGATCCTTCAGCTATGATTGGAATCGATGATGTTGATGTTTACACCTTATTAGGCAATATTCTTGATAATGCTATTGAGGCCCTGATTCAGGTAACTGATAAAGAAAAGAGAATTATTTCTTTAAAGATTGTCAGAAAGAACGATTTTATTGCTATTCATGAAGAAAACTATTTGAAAGAGAAACTTACCTTCAAAGAAGGATTCCCTGAGACAACTAAATCAGAAAAGGCCTATCATGGCTTTGGATTGCGTAGCATTGACTATCTTGCCAAGAAGTATAAGGGCTATACCAGTGTGATAGCTGATAATGAAATTTTTGCTTTAAATCTCCTGATACCGGTTATTTCTAATCATTAATTAATCCGGATAAACCCGCTTAAAATCGATAAAATAGAGTTAAAAAGACAGATTTTATTCAAAAACTGTCTTTTTTTATTTTGTATGCGCTTTCGACAATCTGCGACAGGCCAAAGTCAGGGTACGCCACTTTTGTTGGTTCTTTTTTTTAGCCTGATATGATTGAAGCGTTTTCATTTAGGAGGGATAAAAATGAAAAAAAGTAAGATTGTAGGGGCGTGCTGTTGGTATTTGGGAATAGGTGTCTTAGCTGTTGCCTTAGGTGTTGGCAATTCTATAGCTAATGATTATCACTCAATCATTTCCACTACCTTCAAGCAAGAAGAATCTATTCTTATTAAGAATGAAGATGATACTACTGACACCGAATATTTCAAGAAGACTTATTCCGATAGTGATATTAGACTTGAAAAATCCAGAGAGCTTTGTGAAGAAGTTGAAAGCGAAGGTATTGTTCTTTTAGAAAATACTGATAAGACCCTTCCTCTCGCTAGTTCTATCAAGAAGGTCTCACTCTTCGGTATGACTTCAGCCAATCCTGTCTATGGCGGAACTGGTTCTGGTTCAATTGATCTTTCTACTGCTATCACTGCCAAGGCTGGTATGGAAAATGCCGGTTTCACCGTCAATCCAACTTTATGGGATTTCAATGTTGACAAATCTGCTACTTATAAGAGAACTAGTGCTGCCATCGAAGGTAATGCTGGTGTTGCTTATAAAGTCAATGAATGCCCGATGAGCGAGTATACTGAGGCTGTTAAGAGCTCATATGCTGAGTATTCTGATGCTGCTATTGTCTTTGTCGGAAGAAGCGGTGGTGAAGGAAGCGATTTATCTTTCTCAACTGATGAGAATGCTGATGGCTACTTAGCCTTAAGTGCCAATGAAGCTGCTTTGATTCAGAGTATTCAGGATGATGCTACTTTTGATAAGATTATTATCGTCGTCAACTCTTCCAATGCTATGGAATTAGGCTGGCTTAAGAATTATTCGAAGATTAAGGGCGCTATCTGGGTTGGTTCTGTTGGACCTACCGGTATGAATGCTGTCGGAAAAACTCTTTCCGGAACCTATAATCCTAGCGGACGTCTTGTTGACACCTATGCTGTCAGCTCCAAGTCTTCTCCAGCTGCCATGAACTTCGGTAACTTCTCCTATACTAATGCTGCTGATCCTGAGTTTGCTGATATGTCTGAACCTTATTTCACTTCTACCCAGTATACTGGTAAGAACTATGTTGCTTATCAGGAAGGCATTTATGTCGGCTATCGTTATTATGAAACCCGTTATGCTGATGCTGTTTTAGGAACTGCCAATGTTGGTAATTATTCCTACACTGAACAGGTCACTTATCCTTTCGGCTATGGTCAGTCCTATACTGATTTCTCCTATTCTGATTACACTATGACTACTGATTCCAATGGTGATTATGAAATCAGCGTTACCGTTAAGAACACCGGTGATGTTGCTGGAAAGACTCCAGTTCAGGTCTACATGCAGTCACCATATTCTGATTATGATAAGGCTAATGGAATTGAAAAGTCCGCTATTGAATTAGTTGGCTTCACCAAGACTGAGAAGCTTGATCCTAAAGCCACTCAGAGAGTCACCATCACTGTTGATGATGAAGTTGTCAAAACTTATGATGCCAATGGTGCCAAAACCTACATCCAGGATAAGGGACCTTATTATTTCTCTGTCGGTAAGAATTCTCATGATGCTTTAAACAACATCCTTTCCAAGATTGGCAAATCCACCAGTGATGGTATGGACTATAACGGTAAGAGTGAACTCGTTTCTTTTAAGAGTCTGGATCAGGATCTTCAAAAGTATTCTGTCGACCAGAAATCAAAGAACAAGATTACCAATCAGTTTGATGATGCTAACATCAACAAGTATTTCACTGGAAAAGATGACTATAAGTATCTTACCCGTTCCAACTGGACTGGTACCTTCCCTAAGTCACTTGTTCTTACTGCCTCTGCTGATCTTAAGGCTGATTTGAAGAAGACTGGAAAAGATGAAGTTGCCGCTATTGATGCAACTAAGTATACTATGCCAACTTTCGATGCTAAGAATGGTATGAGCCTTATCACTATGAAGGATGTTGATTTCAATGATTCACATTGGAATGATGTCCTTGACAACATGACTAAGGATGAAGCCTTAAACCTCGTTACTTTAGGTGGTTATAAGACTCAGGCTGTTGCTTCTATCAATTATAATGGCTCCATTGATAAGGATGGCCCTCAGGGTCTTTCTTCTACCTTAGTTGGTGGAACCAAAGTTGCTGGTGGTGCTTACACTTCTGAAGTTGTTATTGCTGCTACTTTCAATCGTGAATTAACTAAGAAAATCGGCGAAGCTGTCGGTGAAGACGGACTTCATATGGGTGTCACTGGCTGGTATGGACCTGCCATGAACATTCATCGTACTCCTTTCACTGGTAGAAGTTTCGAATACTTCTCTGAAGATCCATTCCTTTCCGGTCAGATTGGTGCTGCTGAAGTCTCTGGTGCCCGTTCTAAGGGTATGATCACCTACATCAAGCACTTAGCTGTCAATGATCAGGATACTAACCGTAAGGGTTTAGCCACTTTCGTCAATGAGCAGTCAATCCGTGAAATCTATCTTAAACCTTTCGAAGCTTCCTATAAGGTTGGTGGTGCTAATGCTATGATGGAATCTCATAACCGTTTAGGTGCTACCTGGGTTGGCGGATGCGGAAATCTTTATCAGAATGTTCTTCGTTCTGAATGGGGATTTGATGGATTCATTCTTTCTGACTATGTCGGAACTCCTATTTATCAGTCTGCTTTACAGGCTGTTATCAATGGCGAAGATATGATGCTCTGCACTAAGGCTACTGCTTATGATAATGATCTTAAGGCTTATGCCAACAATGCTTATGTTATGACTAAGGTCCGTGAAGCTTGCCATCGTATTCTCTATGTTACTGTCAATACTAGTGCTATGAATGGAATTTCCCAGACAGATAAGGTTGTCAATGTCACTCCTCTTTGGAGAACACTGCTTACTGTCGGAATGGTAGTTCTTTATGTCGCTATGGCTGCTGGTGCTGGCTTAGTTACTTATGTCTTCTTCTTTAAGAAAAAGAAGGAAGACAAGACTGAAACAACACAGGCTTAGTCGTTTTCCTCCTTGTCAGGCTCGAGAAATCGAGCCTGATTTCTATTACATTTAAAAAGGCTGTCTGACTAAGTCAGGCAGCCTCTTTTTTATTCTGTTCTCAAAGCTACTACCGGATCTTTTCTAGCCGCTATTCTTGCGGGAATGATACTGGCAATCAAATTCAGGCCAAGACCGAGAACGAACATCACACTAATAGTTACGGAGTTGAGGGAAGCAATAGTCGAAATTCCTACCGGATTACCTAAGATTAAATTGATAAGAGCATCGAATCCAAGAGTTGTCACCAAAGCAATCACAACTGACACTGTACCAATGATTTGGCTTCGGATAGGAATATTCTGGAAACATCTTTCTTTCTTCCACCTAAGCTTCTAATAGTACCGATTTCCTTAGTTCTCTCAATTATGAGGCACAGGTGATAATAGCAATCATGATACTAGATACAATCAAGGAGATTGCTGAGAAAGCTATCAGAACGTAGATGATGATATCAATCAGATTCCTAACATGGTAACCATCATGGCTGAGATATCGGTGTAATTCACCTGATAGGAGTCGGCTAGATAGTTGCCTGAGGAATCCTTATCATTTCCGTAGAGTCTATAGACCTCTGTTGTATTCCAGGCATTGAGGACTTCAATTATTTTATCCTTGCTTTCAAAATCTTTGGGATAGATGGTTATGGATGATGGTGTTGATGAAGCCCCAAGGAGCACTAAGTTATTTTCGTAACTGGCCTTTGAAGTAGAAAGAAACTGACTTAGACCTTCTAACCTACCTGATGAAGTATTTTCTTCCTCAAAGATTTTTCCCGTTAAGACATCATATTCGGAGTTTTCTTTCTGATAGGTTACTACTTGCGAATTTTCATTCTTTTCAATGATGAAATCAGTAAGGGAAGAACTATAGACGATTCCTGCTTTGGCCCAGGTGGAAGAGTCATCTTCGTTTAGACAAATAATTGATTTAATCTTAACAGAGGTGCCTTTATTATAGGCTGATTGCAATTCGTCTTGGGTGGAAGGTACTCAGAAGATATCTTTCTCACCATAGGTTTATCTTGGATAGAAATCATTATTGAGGGAAAGCTAAAATTCTTTTCCGAGGAATTCTGAATAGGAAAGAGAGGCTAAGGTTTCATTATCATAATTAATACCAAGTTGTGATAGGATGGTAGTAGATAAGCGGTTGTAGCTATCGACGACCAAGGAGACTTCATTTGATTCATGTGGAATGGATCAGAATCATTGAGTGAAGCTAGAATGTTGAATTGGTTTTTCATCTAAAAAAGGTGACCCTTTTTGGATCACCCTTTAATGTTAGTAATTGATTTCAGAAGCCAACTTTTTCAAAGATTCATTGGTTAGCAGAGAATGAATTTCGTCAAAGGTGTTGAATTGTGAATCTTTTAAGGAATTGTAGATGGCGTTGATTAATCTATCATCATCGGTTGAAGCCTCTTGATAATCTGCATCGGTGAAACCATTGAGATTTTCCTCTATCAGGGTAATAACAAAACGTCTGAGATAGGAAAGAATGGAATTCTCAATCCAATATTCGTATTCAGTTGAAGGATTTGTTTTCTCTAATTGCTTCATCTTTACGTACGATGGAAGACCATCGGAAGCAGTGTGGTAGATATCAAAAAAGGAAAAATCGTAGTTTTCTTCTTTCAGATGATTTTTCGAATAATCGAAAGCATCAGCTTTGATGATTCTGATTTTACTTTTCAAACGGATTTTAGGAAGAATTTCTGATTCAAAAAGCCTGATTGCCTTGTCATTGCTTTCAATGACAGTGACTGAACTTACTTCAGGCTTGTTCAGAACACTGAAAGCAAAATATCCTAGTCCTAGGCCATAAGTAATGACTTTGCCATGGGCATTAGAAATAGCTTTTTTCATGGTGTTGATTTCGTAAGGAGTAATAGACATCCAGACAACATCATTCTGCATGACAGTCAGATAATTGACCTTTTGAGTGAAATAGCCGAGATTATTCCTTTCGGCAAAATAATTATTTGGATCAGCAAAAACATCATCAAAAAGGAATCCTTCATAAGGGTCGTAGAAGTTATGCTTTAGTTCCCAACTACCTGATTTGCGGTCCAAAATAGTTAAGTCGGTATTGAAAGAATTTTCCGCAAAGGATTTTGGGTTCAAGTGGCTGACCTTGTTGATGTAACAATTTTCCTTAAGATTAAGTACTTCGCTGTCCTCGGGTGCGATATCTTTAGCTAACAGAATCGAGGTGAAAAAAGCATCATCTTCTGACATGCTCTGAGTCTTCACTAATTCCTTTACTGCTTCTCTAGTAACAGAGAGGTAATCATTATCGAGATAGCTGTTATAGAAGTCGCTGGCCTCGATATTTAGGTATTTCATATCGATAAGTTTGGTTAATTTAAGAGTATCTTCTTTATTCAATTTAATTTTCATACTTTGATTTTATCCTAAATCCAATGTAAAACAAACAAAAATCGTGAATATTATCTAAAAATGCTTGAAATATTAATAAAACGTTGATTTTTCATAATAAATCGCAAATGAAAGTGGTTTCATTGATTAAAATTTAGTTTGGAAACGCCATAAAGGGTTGTAATACAAAAGCAACGCCTTTTCTACCTTATATATATAGGTAAAGATTTTTTTGACTTTTTTGCATATTTTTGTTGACTGTCACTTGCATAAATAGTAGAATTAAACACGCTGAATGCCATTTCAGCCCGTATTGATGTGTGAAGTTGCGGAAACGCCGACAAGAGTTGCTACGTTTCCGGTAATTCATACTGAACGGAAGCCCAAACTAGATCTTGGGTAAAGGAGG
Source organism: Bacilli bacterium (assembly GCA_041670225.1). Taxonomy (GTDB): domain Bacteria; phylum Bacillota_I; class Bacilli_A; order RFN20; family CAG-288; genus Enterosoma. Next base: position 15,039 of record JBAXZU010000009.1, read on the forward strand.
TATTAAAATGGCAGAAAACAAATCCATTCGTATTCGTCTTAAGGGCTATGATCACAAAGTCCTTGACCAGGCTGTCGTCAAAATCGTTGAAGCAGCCAAGAAGACTGGCGCTCAGGTAGTCGGACCTATTCCGCTTCCTACTGAAAAACAGATCTTCACAATTCTTCGTTCTCCGTTCGTTGATAAGGATTCCCGTGAACAGTTCGAAATCAGAACTCACAAGAGACTTATCGACATCAACCGCCCGACTAAGCAGACTATCGACATTCTTAAGAATCTTGACTTACCTGCTGGAGTCGATGTTGAAATCAAACTGTAAAGAGGAGGCAGGTAACAGTTTATGAAATCCATTATCGGAAGAAAGATTGGAATGACAAGTGTCTTCACTGAAGAAGGCGCTACCTATCCAGTCACTGTCGTTGAAGTTCTCCCCAATGTCGTCCTTCAGAAGAAGACTAAGGAAAAGGATGGCTATGAAGCACTTCAGGTTGGCTATGAAGACAAGAAAGAATCCAGAGCCAACAAATGTGAGCTCGGTATTGCCAAAAAGGCTAATACTGCTCCCAAGTATGTCGTCAGAGAAATCGAAGGCGACGAAATCTATGGCAACCACGAAGTCGGTTCCGCCATTGATTGCAGCATCTTAGCTGCTGGTGATATGGTCGATGTAACTGGCTTATCAAAGGGTCATGGTTACACTGGCGTCATCAAGAGATATCATGCTATCATCGGTCCAAAGGGCCACGGTTCCGGTTATCACAGACAGATCGGTTCTCTTGCAACTAATGGTCGTTGCAACAACAGAGTCCACGCTGGAAAGAAGATGTCCGGTCAGTGGAGACCAAAGACCAGAACAGTCCTTCATCTTGCTATCGTTGGAGTTGATCCTTCTAAGAATTGTGTCCTCATCAGAGGCTCCGTTCCTGGACCTGAACTCTCCATCATCAAGATCAGAAGCACCGTCAAGTCATATGCTAAGCCGTTTGCCGTCGGTTCTTTAGTCGATTACAACAAAGAAACTATTGCTGAAATCGAGAAAAAAGAAGCCGCCGTCTTAGCTGAGGAAGCTGCTAAAGAAGCTGCTGCCGCCCCTAAGAAGGATGCCGACAAGGCTGCTAAATAGTTAGGAAGGAGATTACATTATGGCTAACACAGAAAAACAGCTGGTTCTTCCAGTTGTCGATTATTCCGGAAAGAAAGTCGGTGAAGTTAATCTTCCTAATGACTTATTTGCTACTGAAGTCAAGGAATATTCCGTTCAGAGAGCTGTCCGTGTTGATTTAGCAAACAGAAGAGTTGCTACCGCCCACAAGCTTACCCGTGACATCGTTCATGGTTCCAACAGAAAGCCTTTCAATCAGAAGGGAACTGGCAGAGCTAGATCTGGTACCAACAATTCTCCTATTCATCGTCATGGTGGTGTTGTCTTTGCCCCTAATGGCGAACAGAGCTTCAAGCTCTCAATGAACAAGAAAGAACATTATCTTGCCTTCACTTCTGTCCTTACCGACAAAGCCCAGGGAAACAACATTATTGTTCTTACTGATGAGAAGTTTGCTTCTGCCAAGACTAAGGACTTCGTCGTGGCTCTTGATGCTATCAAGGCTGATGAAAAGAAGAACCTTATCGTCTTAGCTGATTATGACGAAAACCTCGTTCTTGCTTGCAGAAACCTTACTAATGTTATCGTTACTACTGCTGATAACCTTTCTGTCTATGATGTTCTTAATGCAAATAAGCTCATCTTAGTCAAGGGCACTATCCCCACTGGCTGCGATTGCGAAGAAGGCGAATGCTGCTGCGATACTAAGGAGACTAAATAACAATGGCTAAAGAAACTAAAGTCGCTACTAGCGAAACTGAAGAAATCAAAGAATTCATCACCCGTCCTGCTCTTATCAAGGATTTCTCCATCATTAAGTACATCATTGTCACCGAAGAGACTCAGCGTCTTCAGAAGGATGATAATGCTATGGTCTTCGCCGTCAGCAAGAAAGCTACTAAGCTTGAAATTAAGGCTGCCATTCAGGCCATCTTCTCTGCCAAGGTCAAGAGTGTTAACACTATGAACAAGACCGGTAAGAAGAAGAGAGTCGGAAAGTATACTGGAAAACTTCCGGATTACAAGAGAGCTATCGTTAGATTCGATTCCTCCTTCGATCTTGGCAAGATTCAGGCTGCTGTTGCTGCCGAAGACAGACAGGCCAATGCTGAGCCTGCCGCTGAATAGCTTAAAAGCAATATATAGGAGAAAATATGGCAATTAAACAATATAATCCGCTTACCGCGGGTATGAGAAATCTCGCCACCTTATCAACCAACGATCTCACTAAGAAAGCTCCTGAAAAAGCTTTACTCAAGCCGCTTAACAAAACCGGCGGACGTAATTCTCAGGGCTACATCACTTGCCGTCACATCGGTGGTGGTGTTAAAAGAAAGTACAGAATCATCGATTTCAAGAGAAACGGTGAAGTTACTGCTACTGTCAAGGCTATCGAATATGATCCGAATAGAAACTGCCGCATTGCCCTCGTCATTGATGCCAAAGGCGTCAAGAGATATATCATCTGCCCTAAGGGATTAACCGTTGGACAGATCGTTACTGATGGTAAGGCTGGAGAAATCGTTACTGGTAATTGTATGGAACTCGCTGCTATCCCTGAAGGTTTAATGGTTCACAATATTGAACTTGAACCTGGAAAAGGCGGCCAGGTCTGCAGAGCTGCTGGAACTGGTGCTCAGATCTTAGGTAAGGAAGGCAAATATGCCATCTTAAGATTAGCTTCCGGTGAAGTTAGAAAGGTTCTCCTTTCCTGCCGTGCCACTGTTGGTACTGTCGGAAATGAAGATTACAACCTTGTCTCAAAGGGTAAGGCTGGTAGAACCAGATGGTTAGGCGAACGTCCTACTGTCCGTGGTGCTGCTATGAATCCTAATGACCATCCACATGGTGGTGGTGAAGGTAAGTGCCCTGTCGGTTATGATGCTCCTAGATCACCTTGGGGCAGAAGACTCATGGGTGTTAAGACAAGAAATCCAAAGGCTAAGTCCAATAGATTGATTGTCAGAAGAAGAAATGCTAAGTAATCCCGGAGGAGAATTAAAAAATGTCTAGATCATTAAAAAAGGGTCCATATTGCGATCCAAAGCTCCTCAAGAAAGTTCAGGAGCAGAACGAATCTGGTAAGAAGGAAATCATCAAGACTTGGAGCAGACGCTCTACAATCTTCCCTGAATTCCTCCAGCATACCATCTCTGTCCATAATGGCAGAGTCTTCGTTCCTGTATATGTTACTGAAGATATGGTTGGCCACAAATTAGGCGAATTCGCTTTCACCAGAACATTCACTCATCACCGTTCAGGTGCTGATGATACCACTTCTGGCAAGAGCAAGTAAGGAGAGTGAACATGGCTGAAAATGAAGAAAAGAAAGTAGTTAAAAAGACTACTGCTGCTAAGGCTAAGAAGCCTGCAGCCAAAAAAGCTGTCGAAAAGACTGAAACTGCTGCCAAGCCAGTCGCTAAGAAAGCTGAAGTCAAGCCTGTTGAAGAGAAGAAAACTCTCAGAACTGAAGCTTGTGCTGAACTTAACAACTATGGTGCAACTCCTAGAAAGGTCAGACTTGTCATTGATTTGATCAGAGGCAAGAACCTTGCTGAAGCTTACGCTATCCTTGATAACTGCCCTAAGGCTTGCTCAAGAGATATTAAGAAGCTCGTTATGAGTGCTGCTGCTAATGCCGTCAATAACTTCAAGATGGATGCTGACACTTTATATGTCGCTACCATCAGTGCTAATGACGCTTTAAAGCTTAAGAGAATCCTTCCCAGAGCTAAGGGCTCTGCTTCAGGATTAGTCAAGAGATGGTCACATGTCTATGTTACCGTCAAGAACAGGGAGGCCAAATAAACCATGGGTCAGAAAGTCAATCCTAATGGATTACGTATCGGAATCAACCGTGACTGGTCTAGCCATTGGTATGCTTCCAAGAAAGATTTTGCTTCCTATATTAAGGAAGACAACATCATCCGTAAGTATCTCGAAACAAATTTAGACAAAAAGGATGCTGGTCTTTCTCACATTGATATTGAGAGAATCAGAAAAGACATCACCATTACCATCCACACTTCACGTCCTGCCATCGTTCTTGGAACTGATGGTGCCGATCTCAAGGCTTACAAAGCTTTCTTAGTTAAGGCTCTTAACAAGAATGCCGAAAGCATTAAGATTGCTCTTGTCGAAGTTAAGAACCCTGATCTCGATGCTGTTCTTGTTGCTAAGGACATTGCAAAGCAGATTGAAAACCGTGGTTCTTCCAGAGTTGTTCAGAAGAAGGCTATTCAGAGAGTTATCAGAGCTGGTGCTCTTGGTTGCAAGACCATGTGCAAGGGCCGTGTTAATGGTGCTGAAATCGCCCGTTACGAAGAATATCGTGATGGCGTGCTTTCTCTTCACACCCTTCGTCAGAATATTGATTATGCTTATGTTGCCGCTCACACCACTTATGGTGTTATCGGTGTAAAGGTTTGGATGGCTCTTCCTGAAAATTATCAGGAACTTAGAGATAAGAAGCCTGAAGATACCCGTTTTGGAAACCGCCGTGGATTCGGATTCAAGAAGCCTGGCTTCCGTCCGAACAACGGAACAAAGGCTGCCGCTCCTGCTGCTACTCCTACTGAGTCTAAGGATGCCGGTACGAAAGGAGAGTAACAATGTTACAACCTAAAAGAATGAAGTGGCGTAGAAGCCACCTTGTCAGACCTAAGAATCACGCTTCCAGATGCAATACCGTCGCTTATGGCGAATATGGTCTTGTTGCTACTGAAGCTGGATATATCACCAACCGTCAGATTGAATCTGCCCGTGTTGTCTTATCCAAATTCACCAAGAAAAACGGAAATTCCTTCATCAGAATCTTCCCTTACCTTGGTATTACTAAGAAACCTGCTGAAGTCCGTATGGGTAACGGTAAGGGTACTATCGAAACTTGGGATGCTGTTATCGAAAAGGGAACTGTCATGTTCGAAGTTAGCGGAATTTCTGCCGCTGATTCTATTGAAGCTCTCCGTCAGGCTGGATATAAGCTCTCCGTCACTAGCCGCGTAGTTAAGAAAGGCGAGGAAAACTAATATGACAATTGAAGAAGTAAGAAAGCTCAGCGATGCAGACCTCGCCAAGAAGGTTTATGAGCTTAAGGGAGATCTTCTCTCCTTAAGATTCCAGGCTAAGGCAGGTCAGCTCGATAATGGTGCCAAAATCACTGTTGCCAGAAAAGACATTGCTAAGTGTCTGACTGTTGAAAATGAACGTAAAAAGGCCGCCAGCGAAAAAGCTGACGAAGCCAAATAAGGAGGCTGGATATGGCTGAAGAAAATAAAGAAGTGGTCACTCAGGCCCCAAAAAGAAGACTTCAGGGCGTTGTCATCTCCAACAAGATGGAGAAGACTATCGTTGTTGAAACCGAAACACAGAGAGCTCATCCTGTTTACAAGAAGAGAATCACTGCCCGTAAGAAGTACAAAGCTGACGATAGAGAAAATGTTGCTCAGGTTGGTGATATTGTTATCATCGAAGAATGCAGACCTTTATCTCATGACAAGCGTTTCCGTCTTGTTAAGATCGTCAAGAAGGGAGAATAATCATGGTTCAGAATGAAACTAACCTGGTTGTTGCCGACAATTCCGGTGCCAGAAGCGTCAGAGTCTTCCATCTCTTAGGTGGATCATTCAGAAAGTCATCCAGTATTGGCGACGTCGTCGTCTGTGCTGTCAAGGATGCTATCCCTAATGGCAAAGTTAAGAAGGGTGATGTCGTTAAAGGCGTCATCGTTAGAGTTAAGAAGGGTTATCAGAGAAAAGATGGTTCTACTATCCGTTTCGATGATAATGCTGTTGTCCTCATTAATGAAGATGGCACTCCTAAGGGCACCCGTGTCTTTGGACCTGTTGCCCGTGAACTTCGTGAAAAGGGCGAAACCTATATGAAGATCGTCTCTTTGGCGATCGAGGTTCTTTAATCGCTAAGGAGGATTGAAGTACATGAAAATCAAAACTGGCGATACTGTCGTCGTCATCTCTGGAGATGACAAAGGCAAGACCGGAAAGGTCTTGAAAGTCTTCCCGAAGGATCATAAGGTCATCGTCGAAGGCGTCAATGTCAATAAGAAGCACGTTAAGCCTTCTCAGGCTAACCCCAACGGTTCTATCGTTGATAAGGCTCTTCCGATTGACATCTCCAATGTCGCTTATGCCACTAAGGATGGTAAGGCCACCCGTATTGGATATAAGATGGTTGGAGATAAGAAAGTCCGCTTCGAAAAGAAGAGCGGCGAAGTTATTAAGTAAGGAAGGAGATAAATAATGGCTAATGTAAAATTAAACGGTGTTTCCGTTAAAAAGGCCCACAACAAGGGTAATCAGACTGCTGAATTCATCCCTAGACTTCAGACTAAGTATACTGAAGAAATCGTTCCCGAAATGATGAAGGAATTCGGATATGCCTCTATCATGGAATGCCCTAAAATCGTTAAGATCATTCTCAACATGAGACTTGGCGAAGCTGGCGGAAACGAAAAGAATGTTGAAGAAGCTGTTAAGGAAATGGAAACCATTTCTGGTCAGCATCCTATCGTCACCAAGGCTAGAAAATCTATCGCTAACTTCAAGCTCCGTGAAGGAGTCCCGGTTGGTGTCAAGGTTACTTTGAGAAGAACTCGTATGTACGATTTCCTCGATAAGTTCATCTCCATTGATCTTCCCCGTGTCCGTGACTTCCGTGGTATCTCTGCTGATTCCTTCGATGGCCGTGGAAATTATTCCACTGGTATCAAGGAACAGTTAATTTTCCCGGAAATCCAGTACGATAAAGTCACCCGTACCCAGGGTATGGATGTCATCATCGTCACTAGTGCCAAAACCGATAAGGAAGCTTCCTATCTTCTTACCAAGATGGGTATGCCCTTCAAGAAGTAAAGGAGAAGTGAACAATGGCAAGAAAAGCATTAATTGTTAAGTGCGCTAAGGCTAAGAAGCATCCTAAGACTCAGAACTACACCCGTTGCAGCCGCTGCGGAAGAGTTCATGCTGTCTTAAGACAGTTCGGCCTCTGCCGTATCTGCTTAAGAGAGATGGCCTACAAGGGAGAAATCCCTGGTATGCATAAGGCCTCTTGGTAAAGAAAGGAGAATTGAAATATGGTTAATGATACCATCGCTGATATGCTCACCCGCATCAGAAATGCCAATATGAGCAAGTCCGAATCTGTCTCCCTTCCAACCTCCAAAGCCTGTGAGGCTATTGCAAAGATTCTTAAGGAAGAAGGATTCATTCAGGATTACGTCGTCAAGGCTGAAGATAAGAAGCCCTATAAGACTCTTACCCTCACTCTTAAATATGATTCTAATGGAAATCGTGTTATCTCCGGTATTAAGAGAATCTCTAAACCCGGTCTCAGAGTCACTGTTTCTGCCGATAAGCTTCCTAGAGTCCTCAATGGCTTAGGAATCGCCATCATCTCAACTTCCACCGGTGTTCTTACTGATAAGGATGCCAGAAAGGCCAACGTTGGCGGCGAAGTCGTCGCTTATGTTTGGTAATCGGAGGTAAGGTAATGTCAAGAATCGGAAGAATGCCGGTTATTATCCCGGCCAATGTCACTTACACTAATAACGGCAACGTTATTTCTGTTAAGGGACCAAAGGGTGAATTGACTACTAAGTTCAATCCACATCTTATTTTTGAAGAAAAGCCTGGTGTCGTTGAGGTCAAGCGCCCCAATGATTCCATCCTCATGAAGATGAACCATGGTACCGCCCGTGCTAACCTTAACGATATGGTTAAGGGTGTCACTGAAGGTTTCTCCAAGGTTCTCGTCCTTAAGGGTGTTGGCTATCGTGCCGAAATGAGAGGCAATGATCTTGTCCTTCATGTTGGCCACAGCCACGAAGATGTTATTGCCGCTGTCGAAGGAGCTAAGATTGAATTCAACTCCAAGGCAATGGAAATCACCATCTCTGGTATCAACAAGCAGTTAGTCGGCCAGGTCGCCGCTAACATCCGTGATGTCAGAAAACCTGAATGCTATCATGGCAAGGGTATCCGTTATAAGGATGAAGTTGTTGTCCTTCGTCAGGCTGCTTCCGCTAAGAAGTCAGCTGGCGGAAAATAATAGGGGGAGAGAAAAATGTATACTACTTTCAATAGAAACGCCCAGAGAAAACATCGTCACGTCAGAGTCAGAGCTAAGATCTCTGGCACTGCCTCTTGCCCTAGAATCTGCGTATTCCGTTCCAATAAGTTTATCTACGCTTCCATCATCAATGATGAAGAACATAAGACTTTAGCTTATTCTTCATCTGCCAAGCTTGGTCTTGATAATCCTTCCAATTGCGACGCCGCCACTAAGGTCGGCGAAGAACTTTCCAAGAAGGCCCTTGATTTAGGTATCAAGGAAGTCGTCTTCGATAGATCTGGATATCTCTATCATGGTCAGGTCAAGGCCCTGGCTGAAGCCTGCCGTAAGGCTGGCTTAGTCTTCTAAGGAGGCAAAGAAAAAATGGCTGAAATCGAAAATAAAGTCGCTCCTAGCGAAGCCAAGGCTCCTGCTCAGGATAACAAGTTTGCCCCTAGAGGCAATCGCAACGCCCACGGTAATTCCAATAACCGTGGCGGCCGTCCTAATGGCGGCAGAAGATTCAATGGAAGAAGAGATGAAATCGAATATGAAGAAAAGATCGTAAAGATCTCTAAGGTTTCCAAGACCGTTAAGGGTGGAAAACGTATGAGATTCACTGCTCTTTCCGTCATCGGCGATAAGAAGGGCAAATATGGTTTTGGTCTCGGTAAGTCTACCGAAGTCCCGGAAGCCATCAAGAAGTCCTTAGCCTCTTCCAAGAGAAATATGTTCCACGTCGCTGTTTCCAAGGGTGATACCATTGCTCACACCGTCATCGGAAAGTTCGGTGCTACCTCCGTCTTCCTCAAGCCAGCTCCTGAAGGTACTGGTCTTGTTGCCGGTGGTGCTGTCCGTGCTATTCTTGAATTAGCTGGTGTCAGAAATGTCTACTCTA
>JBAXZU010000010.1:0-23276 GCA_041670225.1 Bacilli bacterium
CAAAATTATTATAAACTTTTACCAGACTTTTTGTAAAGAAGTTGGCCAATCAAAAACAAAAAAACCGGCTGGACATTGCCAACCGGTCACGACTTATTCTTTTGCAGTCTTCTTTGACTCTTTCTTTTTAGGAGCACTAGTGGTTTTGCTAATAGTCTTTTTATCTAATTCATCAAGGAAAACACCCTTAAACAAGTCACTGGCTTTCTTAACTTCGACAATCTCGAGGGCACCCGTGATTTCTTTTGGAAGTTCGAGTCGGTCCTTGTGATTTTCGTATGGAATAAAGACAGTCTTGATATGCTCACGGACAGCAGCATTAGTCTTCTCTCTTAATCCGCCGATAGGCATGGAATTACCGCGAAGATCAATTTCACCAGTCATGGCAACATCATTTCTGATTCTGACATTGCAAATAGCCGAAATGATACACAAAGCAGTGGCAACACCAGCACTAGGTCCATCTTTAGGAGTGGCTGATTCTGGGAAATGGATATGAATATCATGGCTAGAGAAGAATTCAGATTCGATTCCCAAATCCGGTCCAATGGATTTCACATAAGATAGAGCAGTCTCACAGGCCTCTTTCATAACAGCACCAAGATTTCCGGTTAGCATCAAAGAGCCTTTGCCTGGGAAAGTATTGCATTCAATTTTTAAGACTTCGCCACCGGCATCAGTGTAGGCTAAGCCATTGATAATACCAACCTGTGAATTAGAAACATCCTTGTCATGATAGAAGATTTCGGCGCCAAGATATTTTTTGACCACAGAAACATCAACTTTAAGATGAGCAAAGTGTTCAGGATCACGAAGGTAGTCAACCGCAAACTTACGATCAATTGTACCAATCTTTCTTCTGAGATTTCTTACACCAGCTTCCATAGTATAGAACTCAATGATGTAATCAAGAGCGGAATCTTCCCATTCAATCATGCCAGGCTTAATACCGTTATCTTTTTCCTCAAGCTCAATCAAATGAGTTTTGGCTATGGTAACTTTTTCAAACTTGGTATAAGTATTGAGCTCAATCATTTCAAGACGGTCAAAGAGAGCAGATGGAATCTTAGAGATATCGTTGGCAGTACAGATGAACATGACTTTAGACAAATCGAAAGATTCATCAAGATAATTATCTTTGAAGAAAGAATTCTGTTCGGGATCAAGCACTTCCAGCAAAGCACTGGCTGGATCACCATGATAACCGCCGCCATCAATCTTGTCTATTTCATCAAGAAGGAATACAGGATTATTGCTTCCGCATTTTTGAAGTGAGGAAATAATCTGTCCTGGCATAGCTCCAATATAAGTACGTCTATGGCCACGGATTTCAGCTTCATCAGAAATACCGCCCAAAGCAACTTTGGTAAATTTTCTACCTAAAGCTTTGGCAATAGATACGGCTAAGGAAGTCTTACCAACACCAGGAGCACCATAGAAGCATAAAATAGGTGCCTTAAGAGAATTAGTAAGTTGCTTAACAGCTAAATATTGAAGAATACGGTCTTTTTGTTTATCAAGACCATGATGATTCTCATCAAGAACTTTCTTAACGTTAGTTAAATCTTCATTATCAGTCGATGAAACTTTCCAGGGTAAAGAAACTAACAAGTCCAGATAATTTGTCAAAACCGAAATTTCCTGGCTTCCGGCTGGCATTGACTTCAAACGTGAAACTTCGCTTCGGATTCGCTTCTGAATATTTTCAGGGTAAAGATCAGGATTCTTACTGATAGCCTGTTCGTACATATCAGTTTTGTCGCCGCCATCAAACTCTTTAAGTTCATTTTTGACAGCTTTCATCTTTTCACGAAGAACATATTCTCTCTGATTACGGTCAATTTGTTCGGATACTTTCTGCTGAATGTCAAATTCAATTTTTGAATCAAGATTGAATCGGTCCAAATCATTAATAAGAATGCGGAATTTTTCAACCGGATCCTTTTCTTCCAAAACTATTTGACGGTTAAAAGCAGAAGTCGATAAAAAAGCAGCAATATGGTAAGGAATATTGCGAATATCGGAAACCATCTGAGTAAAATCAGGAAGTTCAGGTAAAGTAGAATAGGACTTTTGCATTTGACTATAGGCAGAAACGAACTTACCTAAAATTTCATAAATTTGATTATCAGGTCTGTCATATTGGGGCCTGACTGTAACGTTAGCCATCACAGTTCCGGAAGCAATATCAATATTGAAATCAAGAAGATCAACCGGGCATTTTCCGATAATAGTCGCCTGAAGGCCAGTAGAATCAGGAGTTATTTTAAGAACACGGCATAAACAGCCGACTTCTTTGACACCAGGGAAAACTATATTATTAAAATCACCATAAACATTATCCTTATTAGAAAAACTCATTACAAATCCATCCCCATTTTTAAGTTGGGAAAGCAAATGAGTATCATAGCTGTTCTTGGCAGTGACGGTCATTTCAACATCAGGTAAACCGACACCTTTGCAGTTGGGAAGAATAGCTAAACGACGCTGGGTATATGTATCCATATATGTAACCTCCGATATGATTTTAGCACATTAGGCTATAGAGTGCTAGATATTTTTGATATAAATAAATAAAGGCTTCGTTTTTGCGAAGCCTTTACAAATTTGATTTTATTCTGCTTTGGGTTCTTCAGTCTTTTCTTCAGCTGAAGCAGTCTTCTTAGTCTTGGTTGCCTTTGCCTTCTTGGCAGGAGCGGCTTCTTCAGTAGTTTCAGCAACTTCTTCCTTCTTGAAACCATTAATGACGAGAAGCTTCTGCTGAACTCTTTCATTCATGATAGTAGCAAAGGTCTGATTGATGTATCCGTTAATCTGAAGCTGAATCTGATCTTCAGGCATCTTCTGAGCCTTAAGATAAGAAGTGAAATTCTTAACGAATTCCTGAACAGGAGAATTAAGTCTCTTTTCAACATCGGCCTGAGTAGGAGCAGTAATTTTTTCAGCTTCGGCTAAGCCATTATAGACTAAGCTGGTTTTAATTTCGTTTTCAACACCAGTTGAAACTTCATCACGATAAGCCTTTTCGTCTTTGTTGATAAGCTTAAGATATTCTTCTAAGGAAAGACCCTGCTGTTCGATTCTGTTGGTATCTTCCTGAACACGCTGAGAGGCAATCTGAGCAATATATTCAGAAGCAATAGTGAATTCAGAAGCATCACGAACCTGAAGAAGGAGTTCATTAACTAAACTATTGAAATAAGAATTTTCAGCATTCTTATTTAAAATAGCATTAACCTTGGTCTTAAGTTCAGCTAAATCCTTGCTGACATACTGGCCAGAAAGAGTTGAAGCAAATTCATCGTTGATTTCAGGGATAACCTTGGTCTTGACAGCATTAAGAGTAACCTTGAAGATTACAGGCTTGGCAGTAAGAGGCTCAGGGTAGTTTTCAGGCATAGTGAGGCTGACTTCGAATTTATCTCCAGCCTTATGGGAAACACACTGGCTTTCAAATCCAGGAACAAAATGATTGCTTCCTAATTCCAAATCAAATGATTTGGCACTTCCGCCATCAAATTCCTTGCCTTCAAGTAAGCCAACGAAATCAATGTTAACGGTATCGCCAAGAGCAGCTTCTTTTTCAGTAGGAGTAAGTTCGCCTTCATTTTCAGCTAATTTCTTGATTTCAGCATCAACATCAGCGGCGGTAACTTCATTGAGGGAAGCCTTAGCCTTTAAGCCCTTATATTCACCAAGTTTGGTGACTTCAGGTCTTAAGCAATAAGTAACAACAATTTCGGCCTCAGTGGCAGAAAACTTTGTAACATTAGCAGCAGGACGGATGCTTTCTAAAAGCTTGTTGCTTCTGGCATAAGAATTGAATTCTTCATTCTTAGAGAATTCCTTATTAACAAGACGGAAAAGCTGATCAATGGTTTCATTGACGATTGCATCATTATGAAGATAATGACTAGCCTTTTCAATAGGGGCATTTCCCTTTCTAAAACCAGGAACAGCAACACCCTGGCAAAGCTTAACAACAGCCTTATCAGTAGCCTTCTTGATTTCTGCCTGATCGAAATTGACATTTGCAATGAGATGTCCGTTGTCTTTTTTGAAAGTTTGAGTCATAAATGTTTCTCCTAGTTTTATTTACACATTTTATTTCGAAAAAATAAGCTTATTAATTATATATAGAAAAACGCGCGTTTTCAAGGGTTGATGGAAAATTCCGGATTAATTGACACTTAACGAAAGCATTTCACACACCGACATATAGTAGCGGAAGCTATCAATCAGCTCCTTAACATCATGATGATCGAGGGTGAATTTCGTAAACGACTGAATTGCTTTCAGAACAAGGTCCGTGGGATCTTGTTCCGAAGCATAATCATATGAATCAAATGAGATAGAAGAGAACAATGAACCAATGAAGACAACATATTCACGATAAATCGATTTTCTGATTGAATTATCGCTAGTCAGAGAGGCAAGATTACCAATCAAAGATAACTCAATGTTGCGATCAGGTTTAGCATAAGGCTTGTTACGGAAAAGCAAAATATCTTTGGTCAAATCTTTACTTGTCATATTAATGGATTTTCTTCAAATGCCAGATATCACGGTTATATTCAGATATTGTTCTATCTGAACTGAACCAACCAGAGTAGGCAATATTCTCAAGGCAGATTCTTCCCCAGTGTTCACGTGAGAGATAGAGTTCTTCAGTTTTCTTGGAAGCTTCCAAATAAGAAGCAAAGTCCTTAAGAACCATATACTCGTCATTGTGATACATAATCTCATCATAGATCATCTTAAATTTGTTTTCATCTTCAGAGAAGGTGCCGTCAATAAGAGAATCCATGAGGCATTTAATTCTAGCATCAGCATAATATTCATCCCAAGGATTATAAGAATTCTCGAACTTGATTTTCTTTACATCTTCATTCTTCATTCCGAAAATGACAGCATTATCTTTTCCGACAAAATTCGATATTTCAACATTAGCACCATCCAGAGTACCTAAGGTAACGGCACCATTCATCATAAACTTCATATTGGAGGTTCCGCTAGCTTCTTTTCCGGCTAAGGATATCTGTTCACTGACATCACTGGCAGGAATGATAATCTGAGCTTTGCTGACTCCATAGTTCTCTATAAAGACAACCTTCATGAACTTGGAAATTTCCGGATCAGCTTCAATAGTCTTGCTGACGGAGAGGATAAGTTCAATAATCTTCTTAGCATAGGTATAACTCGGAGCAGCTTTGGCACCAAAGATATAGACATGCGGATAGATTCTGAATGTCGGATCAGCCTTCATCTTCTGATAAAGATGAATAATTCGGAAAATATTCAGCAACTGACGCTTGTAAGCGTGAAGACGTTTAATCTGAACATCGAAGATGGCATCAGGAGAAATATCCATTCCATTTTCTTTCTTAATCAATTTAATCAAAGCATCCTTATTTTGACGCTTGATATCATTGATTTTCTTGAAGACAGGAAGATTTTCTGGTTTGTCTTCACAATAGGGAAGAAGATCTTTCAGTTTCTCAGGTTGGGTGATGAAATCCTTGCCAATCAAAGACTCAATATATTCAGAGAGATTAGGGTTGCTGACTAAAAGGAAGCGGCGGTGGGAGATACCATTAGTCTTATTATTGAATTTCTCAGGATAGAAAGAATATAAATCACGGAAGGTATTGGCCTTCAAAATTTCAGTATGAAGATTGGCAACACCATTAACACTATAGGCAACATGAATAGCCAATTGGCACATATTGACATTTCCATCAGTGACGATCATGCAGTTTTTAATTGTGTTTTCATCAATAATCTGGGGTTTCTCACGAAGCCTGATGATCATTCTACGGTTGATTTCTTCAATAATCATGTAAACACGTGGTGCTACTGAGGCAATATAACGGCATGGCCATTTTTCCAAAGCTTCAGGCATGACGGTATGATTAGTAAAGGCAAAGCATTTGGAAACAATACTGAATGCCTCATCCCAGCCATAACCATTTTCATCCATAAGAAGTCTCATCAATTCAGGAATGGACATAATCGGATGGGTATCATTAAGCTGGAAATTGTAATGTTCATAGAGATGGTCTAAATTTCCATAAATTCTCTTTTCACGGAGAACAGCAAACTGCATACCGGAAGAAACAAGGAAATACTGTTGTCTTAAACGCAGTAACTTTCCTTCTTCAGTCGAATCATCAGGATACAGACCATGAGTAATGTCACGGATAAATGTCAGATATTGATTGAAATCACAGGAAGGCGGAAGATTATCTTCGCTTGGTTCAGCATACCAGAGTCTCAAGGTATTAGTCACATGATTTCCATAACCAATAAGCGGAACATCATAAGGAACAGCTGTTACTGAATAGGAATTAGCAGTTCTCCATCTGATTTCACCACTGACTGGATCTTTATAAGTTTCAGGGTTTCCATAGAATCTGACAGTGACGGCATCACTTGGCTTTCGGATTTCCCAGGGATAGCCATTGCTGAGCCAGGTATCAGGATATTCTTCCTGTTTTCCATCACGGATTTTCTGACGGAAAAATCCATACTCATATCGGATGCAGTTTCCATGGATAGGAAGAGCAAGAGAAGCAGCACTATCCATAAAGCAGGCAGCCAAACGTCCTAAGCCACCATTGCCTAAACCAGCATCAGCTTCGGAATTTTCTAAATCATCATAATTAATTCCGAATTCTGCTAAAGATTCTTTGATATCATTTAAGATACCAAGATTGTATAAATTGGTTGAAAGGAGACGTCCCATAAGGAACTCCATTGAAAAATAAATGAGCTGCTTGTCGCCGCTTTTCTTGATTTCATCCTTACAAACTTTGTTATCTAAATTAGCAATATCTCTTATAATAGTTTCTAAAACTTCTAGCTGTTCCTGACTGGAAAGCTCTTTAGGATCACGTCCATACTTTTCAACACATTTGGTAGTAAAATCGCTTTTAAAATATTCGCGAAATTCTTTTCCGCTTTTAACTTCAACCATTGATTAATCCTCCAATATTAATTTTGCCGAAGCAAAACCAATATATTATATAAAAATTACAAAACTAAGTATAGAAAAATCCGAACCGAATATTGACTAAATTGTCTTATTTTGATACTTATTAGGATCCTTTGTCACGAAAGGACGGGTTTCTTTATCTACATGATTTTTCTTATAGCAAAGATAAACGGCCCCAAATGATGGTATTTTCAAGGTAAGCTTGGCATTTTGATTGTGGATTCCGGCACCATTAGTAGTTATCGGATTGCCATTGAACTGATTCCATCCGCCATAAATGTCCTTATCTGTATTAAGGATTTCTTCATATGAACCTTCATAAGGAACACCAATATCATAATCCCAATAAAAATTAGGAGTCATATTAAAGACGCAAACAATGCATTCTTCCTGACTTTCACGATAGAAAACATAGACACTTTGGCTCGAATTATCAGCCATTATCCAACTGAAATGAGTCGGATTATATTCCTCATTATAGAGGGCGGAATGGCTTCTATAGATATGATTCAAATCACGAATAAGATTATTGACACCTTTATGCTTGGGATAGTCAAGGACATTAAAGGCAATTGGCTGCCATTCTTTCCATTCATCAAATGTAGCTAATTCATTTCCCATAAAATTAAGCTTTTTGCCAGGATGGGCAAACTGATAAGCATAAAGATTTCTCACATTGGCAAATTTATTATCGTAACTTCCCCACATTTTGTTAACAATACTGCCCTTCATATGGACTACTTCATCATGGCTGAGAGGAAGAACAAAATTTTCACTGTAGAAATAGGCCATGGAGAAAGTAATCTGATTATGACAGTATTTTTTATAGACAGGGTCTTTGGAATAATACTTCAGAGTGTCATTCATCCAACCCAAATCCCATTTGTAATCAAAGCCCAATCCATCCTGATAAAGGCCTTTGGTAACATGGCCGTAGGCTGAACTATCCTCAGCAATCATCATTACATCCGGGCATAAATCATGAACGTATTTATTTGTTCGCTTAATAAATTCTATTGCACCGGAATTTTCGCCTTTTTGAGAATTTCCATCCCAATAAATAATATTGGAGACAGCATCAAATCTAAAGCCATCGATATTGAAAATCTTAGCAAAATAAAGAACGGAGGACATCAGGAAAGAACGAACAGGATCTTTACCTAAATCAAATGATTTAGTTCCCCATTCGGTAAACTCATGATCATTTCCATATTCAAAGACACAGGATCCATCAAACTTTTCCAGTCCAAAGGGATCAATGGCAAAATGAACAGGGACAAAATCCATGATTATTCCAATACCGGCTTTATGCATTTTTTCAACAAAACTAGCAAAGTCATTCATATCACCCCAGCGCTGGTCAATGGCATAATAGCCAAGAGCCTGATAACCCCAGCTCATATCATTGGGGTAGGCGGTAACCGGCAGGAATTCAACATGGGTATAGCCCATTTCCCTAAGGTAGGGGATCATTACATCAGCAATTTCGGAATAATTGAATTCCGAACCATCAGCTTTTCTTTTCCATGAACCAAAGTGGAACTCATAAATTGACATAGGCTTGTCAAAATTTCTTGTTCTTTCAGTCACAAAATCATGGTCATCAATATGAATAGAGGAAATATCGGCAATAATCGAACAGCCCATTTCCCTTTCTTGATCAGCAAAAGCAAACGGGTCCTGCTTATCCTTCCAGAATCCATCACAACCATAGATATGATATTTATAATTCTGACCAGCATGGGCTCCGACAACAAATAATTCATAAAGCCCACGGTAATCAACCTGTCTCATTTTGCCCTGAAGAGGATCCCAGGAATTGAAATCACCAATTAGGTCAATTTCCTTGGCCATAGGGGCATAAACCCGGAAAAGGAATCCTGTTTTTCCATCAAGTGTAATCTTATGACAGCCAAAATACTTATAAGCATCTGGGCAAGTGCCATTCAGGTAGCTTTCGAAAAAGGTATAACTATTCTCCATTGAAGAAGACCTCCACTCTTATAATTAAATTATAGCACGCGATAATTTTATTTCGAAACAATAATTAAAACAAAAAGGCTTTTTTGGTAATATTTATCTATTTTTTGTTTTTTTATCAAAAGGCACTTTCTTCGTGAGACAAATAGGGGTAAAATAATAAGGTTTTGATATAGAGGAGAAAAACGTTTTATGTCAACTGAAATGAAGATTATGTGTGTAAATGCTGGTTCTTCCAGTCTGAAGTTTAAGCTGTATTCCATGTCTGCTGATGCTAATGACTGCAAGAGTATTGCAGAAAAGGCTAACAAATGCCATGTTCTTACCAATGGTATTGTCGAAAGAATCGGTCATGACGATGCTATTTTCACTATCAAGAAGCCGGGTGATTATAAAAACACCAAGATTCTTCCCGTCAAGAACCATGATGAGGCTGTCAGATTAGTTCTTAATGCTTTAATTGAAGAAAAAATCATTGCCAATCTTGAAGAAATAAATGGTATCGGACATCGTGTTGTCCAGGGTGGAAGCTATTTCTCTGATTCTCATGTCTTTGATCAGGACACAGCTGATAAAATTGAAAGCTTAGTACCACTTGATCCTCTTCATGCCGAAGCTCATCTTACTTGTTTCAACGCTTTTAAGAATGCTCTTCCTAATGTTGGAGAAGTTGCCGTTTTCGACACTTCATTCCATCAGACAATGGATCCTGTTGAATACATGTATGCCATTCCTTATGAATGGTATGAAAAATATGGTGTCAGAAGATATGGCGCTCATGGAACCAGCCACAAATATCTTTCAATGTTAGCTAAA
The DNA here is from genome assembly GCA_041670225.1 of Bacilli bacterium. GTDB lineage: Bacteria > Bacillota_I > Bacilli_A > RFN20 > CAG-288 > Enterosoma. The sequence goes on from JBAXZU010000010.1 coordinate 9,791, forward strand.
GATAAATATTTTGCTAATAAAGAACATGTTAACATCATTACCTGCCATATTGGTTCTGGTGCCAGCTTAGCTGCTGTAAAAGATGGAAAATGCATTGCCACCTCCATGGGACTCACTCCCTTAGCTGGTGTTGTCATGGGAACCAGAACTGGCGACATTGATCCAAGCTGCATGCCTTATCTGTGCAAGTGCACTGGACTTTCAGCTGATGAAGTCTATGATATCTATAACCATAAGTCAGGAGTTCTTGGACTCACTGGAATTTCCAATGATACCAGAGATGTCGAAGATGCTTTCCATAAGGGAGACAAGAAAGCTGAGTTGGCTGCCAAGATGTATGCCAGCCGTATCGCTGATTATCTCATGATGTATTACGGAAAACTCGGACATGTTGACATGATTGTCTGTTCTGCTGGTGTCTTCGAAAATGCTCCTTTCTACCGTGAACTGACCTTCAAGGATGTTGAAGAGGCTTTAGGAGTAAAGATTGATGCCAAGCTTAATTCTGAAATCAGATTAGGAAAAGAAGGAATCATTTCTACACCCGACAGTAAGATACCTGTCTGCGTCATCCCTACCGATGAAGAATTAATGATTGCTTTAGATACTTTCAGAATTTTAGGACTCTAATTTGGATTTTTCTGGCAGTTTTTGCCAATAACAAATAAGGAGGTACACTGATGCGAATTAGAAAACCCAAAAGATTTTCCAAGCTAGTCATGGCCTCCTTTTTGCTTGCTTCTTGTTCAGCAAGCAAAAGTATTGATCCGGTCAATGAGTACTTTGAAGGAAAAATTCCCACAACCAAAGTTGATAATATAGACAGCTTTGTCTGGATTGAGAATGAAGAGCAGCTGAATTATATTGCTAGATATGATTCAGCACCTATTTTTATTGCCCGCGAGGGCTGTCAGTGGTGTGAACAGCAGCTGACCGAATTAAAAGCCTATATCAAAAAAACCGAAATATTGTTTTATGTGGTTGATGTCGAGGTTTATCGTACTTGTCTCAATGCTGAATACAATTCTTCCGGCGACTATGCCCTTCTTTATCCTAAAATTCAGGGAACCCCGACATACCTTTTTTATTATGGCGGAAAACTAATCAATTCCCATTCAGGAGCATTCAGCGAGAACACCTTAGAAACAGCCATAACCAATAAATATCTTTGTGAAACAAATATTTATTCTCTGAACACATACACTCTTTTCACTAACGATAATTCCGCCTCGCCCTATCGTTATTGTTACACCCAAGATGTTTCAGAAGAAGAAAACACTCAGGGATTTGATACTACTTCCTTAGATGGTAAAATTTCCGGAGGCGACTGCACCATCATCTTCTCATGGAGGCGTTGCTCTGATTGTGTGCAATATAAAAATTCGGTTCTTTACCCTTTTCTTATTGATAGGCCTAATGCAAAGATTTATCAATATGAAGTCGATGGCTATTATCTTCTGAAAAGAAGCGGAGATGAAGAAAAAGCTAAGTCAGGACTGAAACTTTGGTCCGATTTTTCCGTAAAATATCACCTCACTGATTTATCAGGATATTTTGATATATATGGAAATCCTGCCGGTGCAGTGCCGACTATCGTTTCTTTCAAAAATGATCTTTCCCATAAGACCGCTGTATTCCGAAATAATATGAAGCCTTTTAGAAATAATCAGGGGCAACTTCAATATTCCATTGCTTTTTATGATGAAGTCAAGGCTTTGACCAGTGACACACTAGTTTCAGCCGATGACACAACCTCCTCCACATATCAGAGGGCTTTAAAAGAGCTTTCAGAAAAAGCGCTGAAAATCGAGCTTAAAAAGAATTCTGATTTTCTTAAGGACAATTTGGAATGAAATCACCCTTGCCCTTGTTCCTTATCATTTCGATTTTGACTGTAGGAAATACTTCCTGTTCTTCAGTTACGGAAAAAATCCCCGTTTTTTCGCTGAAGCAGATTTCAACCGTGTATAATAATTCCACTTATTACCTGTTAAACCGTCTTTTTGAAGATGACCTTACATCCCTTATTGAAAAGAAAGCTTCCTTTCCTCTAGTAGTCTATGCACCTGGCTGTGGATCATGTGAGTTCTTCGACTACGCTTTATGGGATTATGTCAATCAGAATAAAGTTGTACTTAATTACATGCTTTTAGCCAATTATTCATCGGTATCCGGTCTTCAGCAGTTCACAGAAAACACTGTTGTATTCTTTATCAACGGAAAAATTGTTTCATCAACAAAAATCGATTCAACAAATAATTCATCAGATTCATTTTTTAAATTAATGAACCAGCATACTTATATCTCAAACGTTAGAATTTTAAATACATACTACATTCAGCCGGTCAACCAAGTCCCCTATCTCAAGTACTATACTTTTTCAGAACTTGCTAAACCTTTCGAGGAAGAAGTCAGCAATCAATATATCACTAGCCTTTCTCCGCTTGTGTTAGAGGAAGAAAAAGCCAAAGTCCTCTTTTGCAATTTTGATGAAATCAATGATTTTTCTGAGTTGAACACTTATCTTGAAAATTCCACATCTGAAGCTGATTCTATATACTTTTTCACCAATAAAAAAGACGATAGTTTTGCTTTGTCTTCCCTTTTTGACAAAGAAGGAAAACTGACATACACTATCGTCGATTATTCAAAGAATCCTGCTGATGTTGATTTCTTAAAAACTTCCGTCGAATTACTCTAATTTATCACAGGCATCCACTAACAGTGGAAGTTCGTCCAGTGAATCTAATTTGCAGCCGGCGGCATAATCATGTCCGCCACCATTGAATTTATTGGCAGCAACAGCAACTTTTGTATGGCTGGAACGGAGTGAAACCCGGAAATTGTTATTTTTCACATCTTCAGTGACACTGATAACACATCTGACACCCTTCATATTTCGGAAAGTATTAATGTGAAGGTTGCCTTCATCACTGGTCATATGTAAATCATCCATATCTTTTTGAGTAAGAACATAATAGCAGGTGCCTTTTTCGGAAAGCTTAAAATTATTAAGACAGAATTTGAGAATGTTGATTCTCCTTAAATCAGTGGCATACATCTGATCGTAGATTCTTGTCTTATCAAAGCCAGTTTCCAGAAGATCAGCACAGATACGCAAAGTAGCACTATCGGTGTCTTCATAAAGGAAGCGGCCAGTATCACCGACAACGCCAGTATAAAGATAAGCGGCTGCCTGTTTGCTGACTTTCATTTTCCTACTTCTGGATAAGATAAAGAGAGCAATGATTTCACTAGCTGCAGGACGATTAGGATAAACAATCAGAAAATCACCAAAACGGTATTCTTCCTGTGGAAGCGGATGATGATCAATTTTAATTACTTCCTTAGCTTTCAAAATATGGTTATCAGAAATACGTTTGCTATCAGAAACATCAACAGTAATAGCTAGATGTTCGTTGTTATACCATTGCTCGTCAAGTTTTTCGGGTTCAGGAAAAAGATTAGGAACAAAAGTAAGATGAGAATCACCAACATAATGAACTTCCTTTTCAGGATAATTATCTTTAATCCATTGATAAAGACCCATCTGTGAGCCAAAGGCATCAAAGTCAGGAGAGACATGACGGTAAATAACTATACGCTGTTCCTCTTTTATACGTTTTTCTAAATATTTGAATTTGGTTCGGAATTCTTTAATTTCGTTATCTGTCATGCTAATCCTCCAATATTATTTATTGTATTCTAACAAATTTTTCTATAATTTTGCACAAATATAATCACAAAGATGAAAACAAAACAAATAAAATAAAAAAAAGCCTTTAAATACTTGAAACCCAAGCTTAATTGTTATATCATTATAGGGCTAAAAAAAGCCAGTATTACTGGCCCTGTAGCTCAGTTGGATAGAGCAACTGCCTTCTAAGCAGTGGGCCGAGTGTTCGAGTCACTCCAGGGTCACCATTACGAAATCAAAAGTCCCCCAACCGGGACTTTTTTTGTTTTCAGAATTATGAATGGATTTCGCTTATTATCCATTTTTATTCAGACTATGATTTGCGTATTTCCAACATTTCTAAAAAAAATAGGGCAAAATCGTTTTTTTATTGAAAGAAACCTTATTCGTTTGTAAAATATCACCATCAGGAGAAAACATAAAAATGGAAACATCAGAAAATCAGATGAGTCCGGAGACTGTAAATCAGCTTCCGCCAGAAAATAAAAAGCCAAACAAAATTCTTTCCTTTCTAAAAAAGGTTCAGAATAATCTAGCCAAAACCACCAATGGTATGGCAATCGGCTTATTCGGCACATTAATTATTGGAACAATTATTGGTCAATTAGCAAAAATTCATTATTTTTCCGAAATTGCCGCCTTTGCGACCGTAATTAAAGGCTTAATGGGTGCCGGTATCGGATTGGGTGTCGCTCTTTCTCTGAAGAGAAGCGGCGTAACAATGGTCACCTCGATAGCAGCAGGCGCAATAGGCAATCTGTGCTTCAATTACACAACCTGTACAGTTGATACGATTTCCGATCCTCTTTCCTGCTATGTATCAGCCTGCGTTGCCCTTCTCGCCATAAAATATATTATGCGGAAAAAGACACCTGTCGACATGATTCTTATTCCTTTAGTCGGCTTACTGGCATCCATGATCTATGCTACATTGCTAGGAACATTTGTTCATTCAATTACCTTAGGTCTCGGAAAACTTATTGAAATTTCTTTTGATGCTGTTCCTCTGCTGATGTGCGTTATTGTTTCAGTTCTTGTCGGAATGGCATTAACTGCTCCAATCTCCTCCGTTGCTATCTGCGTTGCCATTAACATTGGTAATGTTCCGCTGGCTGCTGGAGCCGCTGTCATCGGCTGCTGTGTCCAAATGGTGGGATTCGCAGTAGAAACCGCCTACGACAATAAAATCGGAAGTATCTTGGCAGTTGGATTCGGAACCTCTATGCTTCAATTCAAAAACATTGTCAAAAAGCCTTTGATTTGGCTGCCAACAATTATTGTCAGTGCGATATTAGGACCGTTTGCTTTGCTGTTTGGATTCACCTCTACCAGTGTAGGAGCCGGAATGGGAACTAGCGGCCTAGTTGGTCTTCTGGAATCCTTTGCCTCGCTGGATTATAGATGGGACAAAATTCTTCTGCTGATTACCTTTACCGTAATTATTCCAATAATTCTCGTCTTCGCAATTGATCTTCTTTTCAGGAAAATCGGTTGGATCAAAAAAGGCGATTTCTCTCTCGACAACGATTTATAAAATTAAAGGGTGATGGCAAGACCATCACCCTTTTTCAGAACCCGATATCTTCTTTAAATAGTTTTTGTACTTTGTTGACCGATAGCCGATAAAAAACAACAGTCAGAACAGCACAGATGACAAACACAATAATTCCTGAGACAAACTCATATCCAGTTACGTAATAGCCGAAGGCCTGAACAGCAACAATCAGCAGTTCAGCCACAAACTGAAGAATGCTAGCCAAAATAGGGCCTATTCCCTTCTTCATCAAATCAGCCGAGGATTCATAATTAAAATTAACAAAGATAACACCCAGATAAAAGGTCATTGTCACACTGAGTGAAGCAAAACCTAAACCGGTAAGAGCATTATTAATTAAGCCACTTACAGAAAAGGGAATAACTAAAGAATAGCCAATAAGGAAAACAATATATAAAGGAATCATTAGAACCAAACTTGGGACAATTTTTTGAAGTACCATCTTTTTTGTTGAAATAGGATAAGTTTTTAAAAGCCCAAAGTTTTTCTTTTCTAAAGACATTGCACAGAATGAGAATGATGGATTAAAAAGTGAAAAAGCAAAGAAGCAGGGAGCCATAATCTGAACCAATCCTTCAACATCAGTAAAGCCACCGCCATTAACGCCAAAGAAAAGCGTAATGAGCAAGGTAATTCCCATTGCAAACGGATAAATAAACGAGGTAACGATAATTAATGGCTCAGCCTGATAATTGCTGAATTCCCTCTTTATGAAAATTGAATCGGCTTTTCTATTCGCAAATGATTTGGCAATTTTCTCCTTAAGCTGGTCTTCAGTAAGCTTCTTTTTCTTTTTGTACTGATGCATTCCCAAATGAGAAATATAGGTTCTCCGAGAAACAAAAAGAACTAAGAAACAGATAAAAATTACTAAAAGAACATGAATAAGAATAAACCAAGCATCGGAAGGAACAGCTAATAATAATGATTTCACAAATACTATTCCCGACCAATTCATAAAGACGGTATAGGAGAGACATTGATTCATCAAAGAGATGACTTCACCGATATTTTCAATTTCAGTAAGATTTGAGAAAGAAGTTGAGACCATTGAAGAGACCACAATACCTACACCACCGATAAAGGCGGTTAGAATATTGAAAATCATTGCCCCAGTATGATTGTTCTTGAAATCAATAAATCCGGAAAAAAGATTGATAATTCCGAAAGACAGGCAAGAAATGAGAAGAACCATAGTAAGAGAAAAGAGAATGGCAATAAAATACGAATAGAAAGGAAGTCCTAAAATAACACAAGCCGTAATTGAGGAAGCCAAGATCAGCATTCCACCATAGATAAAATTAAGATAGATTGAAAGCACCAGACGTGCCAAAAATAATTGTTCACCTTTAATTGGAAGAGAAATAAAGGCATCGTTATTGGATTGAAAGAAAACTGAGGGGGTAAAGGAAATACTGATAAAGAGAGCAAAAACAAAGAATCCCGCAAAAACCATCTCCAGAAAACTGAAAATCAAGCTTTGTGAAGCACCAACCCTCACCAATTCCAAAAGACCGCGTGCCATTTCAATAGTGAAAATCAAAGCTAAGAAGAGAGTAGCAATAATCTGACTGACAGAAAAAGAACGGCTTTTAATAGTTTTTCCGTTTTTTTTACGTGAAACCGACATAGATGAAGCAGAAACTGCTTTAACAAGTAAGATAAAATCTTTCATTATTTTGTTAAATTAAGGAAGAGGTCCTCAAGGTCTCCGGATTTGTAATTTTCACGGCTTCTAAGTTCTTCTAAAGTTCCTGAAAACAAAAGAATTCCTTTGTCAATAATGCCGACCTTGTCGCAAACCTTTTCAGCCACATCAAGAACATGGGTAGAAAAAATCACACTACCACCCTTGGTAGCTCTTTCTTTCATAATATTCTTAACTTTAAAAGCCGAATCCGGATCAAGTCCGGTCAAAGGTTCATCCAAAATCCAATTGCGGGGATTGTGAAGTAAGGAACCGATTATAAAAATCTTCTGTCTCATACCATGAGAATAATTTATGATAAGTTCATTAAGTGAATCAAAGATATTGAATTCTTTAGCCAAAGAAATGCTTTCATTTTTTGCAGTTTCAGCATCTAATTTGAAAACCGAAGCAATAAAAGTCAGATAGTCCAAACCGCTCATTCCCAAAAACATATCTGGGCTATCAGGAACAAATCCAAAATTCTTTTTGGCTTCTATTGGATTGGAAGTTATTGAAATTCCATCAATAAGAATATCACCAGATGTTGGGGCTAAAATTCCGGTAATCATCTTAATTGTAGTTGACTTTCCGGCACCATTAGGTCCAAGCAACCCAAATACCTCGCCATCATTCAGCTGAAGATTCAATTGACTGACAGCTTCCTTATTTCCGTAAGTTTTAGTTAATCCTTGAATTTTTATCATTTTCTTTTACCTGCTGCCTAAAATTATACACTAATTAAAGGTTCTTGAAAACTTTTATAAACAGACAGAAAAAGATTATTTCAAAGGATTAACTAGTTTAACTTTTTCCTAATAGTAGTATAATTATTAAGTTAAATTAATTTTATAGGAGATTTTCCAAATGCGTAAATTGACAAGTGATGAAATTCGTGATATCTGGCTGAACTTTTTCAAAGATCATGGTCATTATATTGAACCCTCTGCTTCTTTGGTTCCAAACAATGATCCTACTTTACTTTGGATTAATGCCGGTGTTGCAGCCTTAAAAAAATATTTTGATGGAACTCTGACACCAAAACACAGAAGAATCACTAATGCACAAAAATGCATCAGAACCAACGATATTGATAACGTCGGACATACTGCCAGACATCATACCTTCTTTGAAATGATGGGAAATTTCTCCATTGGCGATTATTTCCGTCCTGAAGTCATTCCGTGGGCTTACGATTTATTAACTAATCCCCAGTATTTCGGATTAGATAAAGACCGTCTCTATATCACCTATTATCCTGATGATCTTGATACCTTCAATCTTTGGACTAGATGTGGAATCAGTGAAAAGAACATGGTTCCATGCAAAAACAACTTCTGGGAAATCGGTGAAGGCCCCTGTGGTCCGGATACTGAAATCAACTATGACCGAGGTGAAAAATGGGATCCTCAGGGCTTAGGCGTCAAACTTGTCCAAGATGACATCGATAACGATCGATATATTGAATTATGGAATATTGTTTTCTCCCAGTTCAACAGTGAACCCGGGAAGAAGAGAAGCGAATATAAGCCTCTTCCTCAGAAAAACATTGATACTGGTTCCGGTCTTGAACGTATTGCCTGTATTATGCAGGAAACAGAAACAAATTTTGAAACCGACTTATTCCTTCCCTACATTGATGAAATTTCCAAGCATGCCAAAGTTGGCTATGAAGGAAAGAATAAGTTAGCTTATCGTGTCATCGCCGATCACATCAGAAGTATCACTTTTGCTCTAGCTGATGGTGCTTCCTTTTCAAATGAAGGACGTGGCTATGTTCTGAAAAGACTTCTCAGACGTGCTTCCAGATATGCTCAGACCATCGGTCTTGATTCCGGTTCATTAGCTAATCTTGTACCCTTAGTTGATTCCAACATGTCTCATTTCTATCCATACCTTAAGGATAATGAATCACGTTCAGTAAAAATAATCCGTTCCGAAGAAGAAAAATTCGCTTCCACCTTAAAGAACGGTGAAAAACTTTTAGCCAATTATCTTGATAAACCCGGAAGTATTCTTTCTGGTGAAGATGCCTTCCGTCTTTCCGATACCTATGGATTCCCTTATGAGCTGACTAAGGAAATCACCGCCGATTCAGGAAAATCTGTTGATGAAAAAGCCTATGATGACCTTTTGGCCAAATCAAAGGAATTAGCCAGAAAATCACGTGGCGACCGTCAGTCTTTCGGTCTCCAGTCCCAGGATCTGATTGCTTTCACTGCCAAGAGTGAGTTTGTCTATGAAGATGGTGATATCGAATCCAAGGTTACTGGTGTCTTCACCAACGGAAATCGTGTTGACTCCATCGATGATGAGGGTGATATTGCTTTAGAAAAAACTAATTTCTATGCTGAAATGGGTGGTGAAGTTGCTGATACCGGATTTGTCAGAAATGACACCTGTGAAGCCGAAGTCACCGCCGTCAATTCAGCTAACCATGGCCAACACTTGCTCCATGTCAAGGTACTCTATGGCTCAATCAAAGAGGGTGATTCTTTAATTCAGAAGCCGGACTACGCTAAGCGTTCCCTGGTCAGGAAGAATCATTCCGCTACTCATTTGCTCCAAAAAGCCCTCCAAGAGGTCGTTTCCAAGGATATCAAACAGGAAGGTGCTTACTATGACAGTGAAAACCTCCGTTTCGATTTCAATTCCGATACTAAGCTTACCAACGATCAGCTCTCATTAATTGAAAGAAAAGTCAATGACGCCATTTTCGCCTCTCTCCCAGTTAATATTGAATTCTTAGCTAAAGAAGAAGCCATGAAATTAGATGCAATGCATCTTTTCTCGGAAAAATATGGCGATGTTGTCCGTGTTGTCAAAATGGGCGGCTATTCAACCGAATTCTGCGGTGGTCTCCATGTTTCCAACACTTCGCAGATCAATCTCTTTGCCTTAGTCAGTGAAGGAGCCGTTTCAGCTGGAATCAGAAGAATTACGGCTTATACTGGTGCCAAAGCCTATGAATTCTTCAAAGAAAAACAATCCATGATTGAAGAAGCTGCCTCCTTGCTTTCTCTTAATTCCGATAAGGGTGTCCGTCAGAAGCTTATGGCTACTAATGAACAGATTTCTCAGCTCAACAACACAATCAAGAATCTACGTGAGGAAAACACCAACAGCCTGATGGCCTCCTTAGAAGAAAAGATTGAAATCGTTGGCGATAAAAAGCTTTTAGCTCTCCAACTGAAGGCTATGACTCATGAACAGGAAGATTCCTTGGTCCATAAACTCATTGATAAATATAATGATCTTGTTGTTTTCCTTACCTTCGACAACGGTGAGAAAAAGGATATGGTAGTTGCTGTCGGAAAGTCGCTTCCAAGCCTTAAAGCTGGACTTCTGATGAAAGACTTAAGCCGAACCATGTTAGGATCAGGTGGCGGAAGACCGGATTGCGCTTTCGGTGGAACCAAAGACTTATCTAATTTCACCAAGGCCAAGACTGAGCTCATTGCTCTTATCAGCAAATAATGAAGAAACATCTTCTGTGCTTAGATCTAGGTAAGGGATCGTTAGGAATGGCCTTATCAAGGAGTGGATTCCTTATTACTCCTTTGACAAATGTCCGCTTCCATATGATGAAATTCGAAGAAGCCATCAATGCCATCAAAGAAGTGATGATGACTGAAATGGTTGAGACATTCATCATTGGCTATCCTTCTTATCCTTCCGGAGACCCATGTGAAATGTCTCCGATTGTCGAAGACTTCATTCTCCTTCTCAATAAGAATTTCCCCAATATTCCAGTGATAAAACAGGATGAACGTTATTCAACCGTGGAAGCCAGTTCAATGCTGCATACTAATGGCCAAAATGCCAAAAAGCAACATAAAAACATTGATTCAGCGGCTGCCACTGTGATTTTGGAAAGATATCTTTCCTCAATCGGTCAGATATAAATAAAAAAGGATTGGCATTAACCTGCCAATCCTTTTTCTATTTACTTTTTATCGATATCGGAATTATTTTTATCATTTTTAGAAGAAGAGTAGTACTTGACCATGAAGATAATTTCAACAACAATCAGGACAATCACTCCAATAATGAAGACGGCGATTCCGGCATAGGCCATTGGGCGATTGGTAAAGTCAGCACCGCTGAAATTAATTCCACCCAATATTGCAAGAACTGATCCCGTAATAATCAGAATAAAGCTGATAATCTGAAGAATAAGTCGGAATTTTGTAAACGCCAGGAAATTTTTATCATCCATTGAATTTTACCTCACAACAATAGAAACAATTCTGTTTCTGACAGCAATAATCTTTACAATAGTCTTTCCTTCAAGATAAGGTTTGACTGTCTCAACTTCAACAGCGGACTTCTTCAGCTCTTCCAATTCATCATCAGTGGCATCTTTCTTAAAATCAATGGTGCCACGAAGTTTTCCGTTAATCTGAATTGCATAAGTGATTGGTCTTAAGGCAAGCTTACTCTCATCAAATTCCGGCCATTTAACAAAGTCTATTATTCCTTCAAAGCCTAATAAAGAATAGCATTCTTCTCCCAAATGAGGACAAATAGGAGCTAAAAGCTGGGCTAGGCCTAAAAGCATCTTCTTAGGAAGCTTTTCAGCTTTAGAGAATTCACTGACACAGACCATAATCTGGGAAATACCGGTATTATACTTCATCTGTGAGAAATCCTCAGTAACCTTTTTAATGGTGAAATTATAGATATATTCAAGTTCCGGACATTCTTCTTCGGTCCACTTGCTATGACAAGACTCATCATTATAAAGTCTGACAAACTTATCAAGGAAACGTTTGGCACCTCTTGGTCCATCATTTGACCAAGGCAAAGACTGTTCGACCGGTCCTTTGAACATTTCGTAAAGTCTAAGACTATCAGCACCGAATTCTTTAATGACATCATCAGGCGAAACCGTGTTTCCAAGACTCTTAGACATTTTCAGACCATCTGAGCCTAAAATCAGACCCTGATGATAAAGCTTCTGGAAAGGTTCTTCAGAAGTGAAGACACCAATATCATGGAGGAACTTATGCCAGAATCTAGCATAAAGGAGGTGAAGAACAGCATGTTCGGCACCGCCAACATAGACATCAACTGGCAACCAGTGGTCTAATAATTTCTTTTCACCGATTTCCTTATCATTATGGGGATCAATGAAACGGGCATAATACCAAGAGGAACCAGCCCACTGAGGCATAGTATTAGTTTCACGGGTACCTGCTACTCCATCAATTGAAGTCTTAAGCCATTCAGTTTCCTTACTAAGCGGAGGCTTACCATCACCAGTTGGCTTATAGTCAGCTAATTCAGGAAGGACCAAAGGAAGTTCGTTATAGGGAACACCCTTAACGCTTCCGTCTTCCATATGAACTGTTGGAATAGGTTCACCCCAATAACGCTGACGGGAGAATAACCAATCACGGAGTTTGAAATTAACCTGATAATCACCAAAACCAATTTCTTTAAGTCGTTCAGTGATGGCAACCTTGGCATCCTTAATATTCATGCCATTGGCAAAATCTGAATTCAGATGTTTGCCATCGCCCTCATAAGCCTGGACAGTGCAATCTCCTTCAACAACCTGAATCATTGGCAGACCCATTTTCTTAGCAAAGTCATAGTCACGCTGATCATGAGTAGGAACAGCCATAACCGCTCCAGTTCCATAGGTGGCTAAAACATAATCGCCAATAAAGACCGGTACTTTACGATGATTAATAGGATTGATAGCAAAGGCACCAGTGGCAACACCTGTCTTCTCCTTAGAACCATCAGTTCTTTCCATATCAGACTTCTTACTGCATTTGGAAATATATTCATTTACATCCATCTGCTTATCTTTAGCAGTAATTTCTTTAACAAGCGGATGTTCAGGTGCTAAAACGCAGTAGGTACAGCCAAAGAGAGTATCGGCTCTAGTAGTAAAAACAGAGAATTCCTTATTGGAATCAACAATTTTGAATTTAACAACAGTACCAGTTGATTTGCCAATCCAGTTACGCTGCATGGTCAAAGTTGAGCTAGGCCAATCAATTTTATCTAAACCATCAATAAGCTTATCGCCGTAGGCAGTAATCTTCAGAACCCATTGCTTCATTGGACGTCTTTCAACAGGGAAATGGCCTCTTTCGCTAAATCCCCCGTCGACTACTTCCTCATTGGCCAAAACAGTACCCAATGCTGGGCACCAGTTAACCAAACGAAAATCCTCATAAGCTAAGTTATTGTCAAACAATTTCAGGAATATCCATTGAGTCCATTTATAATAAGAAGGATCCGAGGTTTTGATTTCTCTATCCCAGTCATAAGAAAAGCCTAGACGCTTAAGCTGAGAACGGAAATTAGCAATATTCTTATCAGTATAAATAGCTGGATTCTGATTGTTCTTAATTGCAAACTGTTCAGCTGGAAGACCAAAGGCATCATATCCAATTGGATGAAGAACATTAAATCCCTGGGCTCTCTTCATTCTGGCAAGAGCATCAGTAGCAGTATATCCTTCAACATGGCCTACATGGAGACCGACAGCTGAAGGATATGGAAACATATCCAAAACATAGAATTTCGG
>JBAXZU010000011.1:0-22976 GCA_041670225.1 Bacilli bacterium
CAATAGTCAAACCTTCCATACAGTCTTCGCTGCGGAAGTTGTCATCGCTGTCTTTCAGCCAGTCTTTGCCTCTGAAATAGGAATTAAGTTCACGGCCGATAGCTAAACGGAAACCTTCTTCATGAGTTCCGCCGCCAACAGTTCTGATGTTGTTGCAGAAGGAATTCATATTGATGATTCCGCCTTTGGTCGGCTGGAGAGCACATTCGACAATAATAGTTGAACCATTGGTTAAGGTCTTGTCATTGGTTGAAGAGGAGACAAAGAAGACAGAATCAAAGACTTTATCTTTGGTCTCGTTGATATAGGCGACATATTCCTTGATTCCGCCATCATAATAATAGTGGGAATGCTTAGGTTCATCTTTGACTCTGACATCATCGAGAGTCATATCCAGTCCGGTAGTCAGGAAAGCCGTCTGTCTGATATAGGTATCAATACTGGAAAAATCAAAAACTGTGGTTTCTTTGAAGATGGTCGGATCGGGAGTGAATTCGACAGAGGTTCCGGTTTTCTCAATCGGGCAGCGTCCGACAATCTGAAGACCTGGCTGAACTGTGTTACCACCGTTTTCAAAGCAAATTTCATGAACGTTTCCTTCACGGTAAACAGTTACCTTGACTTTGGTCGAAAGAGCGTTGACGGCTTTGACACCGACACCATGGAGACCGCCGGAAATCTTGTATCCGGTCTTGTCGTTGAATTTTCCGCCGGCGTGTAAGACAGTATAAACTGTTTCAACAGTGCTTAAACCGGTCTTGGAATTGATGTCGCAGGGAATACCACGTCCATCATCCTCAACCCGGATGCGGTTAATCTGAGAGCCTTCTTCTGGTGGGAGAATAGTGATTCTGATATGTTTGCAGTAGCCAGCCAAAGCTTCATCAATGCCGTTATCAACGGCTTCTCTGACTAAATGATGAAGACCTTTGGATGAAGTGGTTCCGATATACATGCCAGGACGCTGTCTGACAGCTTCCAGGCCCTGAAGAATTTCGATATCCTTGCCGGTATATTCTTCCTTGGCTTTCATGGCAGTTTCTTCCTGCTGCTCATTCAAATCAACATGGGAAATATGCTCTTCTTCGAAGTTTTCGGTTGGGAGAACTTCTTCGGCAGCTTTTTTCACAGGTTCAGATGGCTTTTTGCTGCCTTCATCGGTAGCAACCTGCTCAACTTTTCTTTTCTGTTTTTCAGCAGCCTCAAGTCTTCTCTTTTCCTGTTCGGTAAGCTGAGTGTTTTCTTCGTTCATTCTTGATTCCTCCGTACTAGTTGTTTGTCGTCTGTAGTTTCATAAATCGAATACTGATGATAATCACTGGGAATTTTGGTTCCGGTGATGAACACCTGGCCTTTTTCACCGACGGCGGTGAGAAGGTTCGCTGTTCGCTGTTTATCTAGATCGCTGGTGACATCATCAAGGAGAAGGATGGGTTGGTGTGAGAGTTTTTCATTCAGCAGATCACGGATAGCTAATCTAAGACTCAGGGAGGCCAAACGGTTCTGTCCCTGGCTTCCATACCCAGCAAGTGAATTGCGGTTAAGGAAGGCAATAAGATCGTCTCTGTGGGGCCCAATCAGGGTTATTCCCCGCATATTCTCCAGTGACTTGTTCTCATCAAAGAGTGTTAGAGAGTTGGTGATGAAGCTTCGCTGGTCTTCATCAAGAGGAGAATTGGTCTTGTACTGCAGTGTCAGCTCATCAGTTGTCCCAAAGAGAGTTTTGTAGTATTCAGTGGCTTTCTTTGACAGAATTTTGATAGCTCTTTTTCTTTCTGTCACTATCCGATAGGCAAGATTGATGAGCTCATTTCGTAAGACATCGATGATATCTTTGTCTCCGTTCTTGCTTAGAGCGGAATTCCGCTCTTTGATCAGCTTTTTGTAGCGTCCAATGGAATAGAGATATTCGTTTGATAGCTGTGAGAGCACCTCATCCATGAGTTTTCTTCTGTCAGAGGGTTCTCCCTGGAAAAAGAATACTTGGCTGGGATCATAGTAGGTGACAAGTAGCTTGCCAAGAATTTTTGAAAGAGATGGAACCTTCTCATTATCATAGGCAAAGACCTTGTACTTATTTCCAATAATTGCTGATAAAGAATGATCGGAATCATCTTTTTCATCATGGAAAGAAAGGTAAATGCTGGCTTCTTTAGATCCTTTTCTGATTAATTCACAGTCATCAGCTTTTCTAAAGCTTCTTCCTAAGGTTAGATAGTAGAGGGCTTCGATAATGTTTGTTTTTCCACTTCCGTTAGCACCAGTGATGAAAATGTTGTTGGAATCAAATTCTGCGTTAAGGAACGGATAACTGCGAAAATCAGTCAGTGTCAGGCTTTTTGCAAACATACGGAATATTCAACTCCGTCAATGACAACAATGTCCCCAGGACGGATTTTCTTGCCTCTCCGGTCTTCTTTTTCTCCGTTGAAGGTAATGTCATGAGTGGCAATGAAGAATTTCTCTTCTCCGCCGGTTCCAATCAAACGGAAATGTTTGATTAACTGACCTAGAGTGATGTACTCATCTCTGATGGTCATTACATTGTTTTCTTGTTCCATAAATGTACTCCGTTTTGTGAAATAAATCACCTATTTATTATACTATAAAACCTCATTAAAATATACTTTAATTAAATTTATATATATAATAAAATATTAAATACTGAATGCGCTTTATTTCAGCTGATCGGAGATTCAAAATGGCTGTATCGTTACTGTTGATTATCTACTTGATTTTCATTTCTCTAGGCTTACCGGATTCGATGCTTGGCAGTATCTTCCCGGCGATTGCTGACAATCTTTCTATAAGCAAAGATATTTCCGGATATATTGGAATTACTGTTTCTTGTTTTACAATCATTTCTTCACTCTTCAGTGAAAAACTGATTAAGAAATTCAAAACCGGAAAAGTAGTTTCTTTTTCGATTCTTCTGACTGCCTTAGGACTTCTTCTTTTTTCTTTTGTCAGAGAGCAGTACTGGTGTTTCTTCCTCTGTGCCATTCCTTTAGGACTTGGTGCCGGAGCAATTGATTCGGCTTTGAATAATTATGTGGCTTTGAACTACAAGCCTATTCATATGAATTGGCTTCATTGTTCATGGGGTGTCGGAGCTAGCATTGGTCCGATGATTATGTCAGCCTTCATTGATAGTGCTAATCAATCCTCTGGCTGGTATAACGGTATTCTGGCTATCTTCTTTGTTCAGTTAGCCATCTGTCTGATTTCATTTATTACTTTACCTTTATGGAATAAAGTTGCTAATAAAGAAAAGTTGGATATAGACAATAAATCAATAGAGGAAGAACCTCAAGCTGAGACTAAGTCATTATTCAAAAATCCAATCTTCTATCTTTCAATTGTCGGAATCTTCTGCTATTGTGCTTTGGAGACTACAACCGGTGTCTGGTCTGGCTTCTTCTTCAATCAAGGAAAAGGCTTCTCTACTGCTGATGCTGCCAGACTCTCAGCTATGTTCTATATCGGAATCACTATCGGTCGTTTCATCTCTGGTCCTCTTTCTCTGAAAATTAAAGAAATCAATATGATCAGAATGGGTGAATCTCTTCTGATTGTCGGCCTGATTCTGGCATTGCTTCCTGGGAGTGTCTATTTCTCAGTTGTTGGCTTTGCTTTCATTGGCCTAGGCTGTGCACCTATCTATCCGGCAATTATTTCTTTGACTCCTTATCGTTTCTCAAAGGCTATGTCACAGAAGGTCATGGGACTGCAGATGGCCTGTGCTTACTGTGGAAATGTTCTGATATCTCCCTTCTATGGTTTAGTTGCCAAGAATCTTGATAATTACTTATTTCTTCCCTGGGTTGTCTTAGTTCTGGCTTTGGGAATGGTTGTCTGTCATGAAATCATTAATATAAAACTGACTCTGAGAGATAAGAATCTCACAGATGAAGAAAAGAAACAGTATCTGATTAGATAACAAAGTAAAAGCCTTCTGCTGGTGCGGAAGGCTTTTCTTATTTAGTTCTGTGTTTTTAAAGCTGATTTTTCAAGAATTTCCTTAACTTCCTGAATCTGTTCAGGAGGGAGGACTTTTTCTTTGTGATTCAGAATATCACGTTGGAAGGTCTGAAGAGAAGTCAGGGAAGGATTCTCATCCTCGGCAATGTGGTTGGACTGAGAGATGACAAGCAATGGAATGACCGGAAATTTTCCTTCTAATAGCTGAGAAAGACTTCCGGCGGTTTCATTCAGCATGGCAGTGGGATTAGCAAAAGGAGTCTTATTCATTTGACCAGGAGCACTGTGATACCAAAGAGGATCATTCTTTTTGCCATAGATCAGACCAAAAGTGTTGATTACTTCAAAAATAAAGATACCATTTGAACGGATAGCCAAATAAGGAATGTTTCGTTGGACTTTGTCTTTATCAAGGAACGAATAATTATAGAAAGTCTCACCTTCTCTAAGTGGTGGGTTGATAAGCAAAGCTTCAATAGTCTTAATGCTCTGAATTCTTTGATTCTCAGCCGTGCTGCTTCCGTTTAAAAGCATGCTACCTAACATAAACATCAAGAGTGTGCTTGAACTGCTCATATTGTTCTCCTTTATGCAAATCAGTTTACTGATATCTATATTCTATCTTTTTTATTAACAAAAAAACAATTTTATCTTTCTTTGTTTTCAACTATAATAAAAGTATATGGAAAACGAAAAAGAAAAAAACATAGAAAAAATCAAAGAAAGCATGCTTTCAAAGGATTCATTTGATTCCCTTTCTTCTTTTTATTACCTTTTTGCTGATCCTACCAGACTGACAATTATTTCACTTCTTATTCATGAGGAATTGTGTGTCAGTGATATTGTGGAAGTGATGGGGGTATCTCAGTCGGTAGTTTCTCATCAGCTTCAGATTCTTAGAAAACATGATATTGTCACATTCAAAAGAAAAGGTAAATCGGTTTTATATTCACTTACCGATAATCATATAAAAGATCTGTTCTCAACCGGCTTAGAACACATTTCTGAGAGGAACGAGGACCTCTATTACGACCGAAAAAAGAAGGGTTTTTAGTTTTTTTAAAAAATAGCAAAAAACTATTTGGTTTTTTTGCGTTTTTATCTATGATATTATCATACGCAAAATGAAAATTGATCAACAAGCTTTAGAAGAACTAAAAAAATATTTACCTGGTAATGCCAGTGTTCAATATGTTTCTGATGGTCAAATTTCCGGTGCTTTGTTTTATGGGAATGAAGTTCCTGAAATTTTAGGAAAAAGCCATGCTGATTTTTCTTGGGAACATAAAACTAAATCCGAGAACATCTTTAACCGAAAAATCGCTTTGAATATCCAGCAGATAAGTGAGGGAATTATTCCTAAAGAAATGGTTTATGATTTTACTGTTTTCAATCCTTATCAGGAAGTCTTCTGGGTAAGAGCTACTTCTCATGTTATTGGTTTTGATGATTCCGGAGCCTATATTATTTCTTTTATGGAGAGGCTTCCTAAAACTTACCAACCTAATGAATCAGGATATTCTAATGGAATGATTTGAAAATCAGAAATGGTGTTTTCTTTATTGATAGCAATGGAGATGCCCGCCCTTTGATTGTTTCGGAAAGATTTGCTAATCTTTACGGCTATTCAAAGGAAGAATTTATGAATATCTGTCAGGGTGATTATAGTAAGACTCTCTCGGAAAACGATATTCCGTTTATTAAAAAGACTTTTTCTGAGGTTGAAACCAGAGATGAAGAGCAGATTAATCTGACTGCCAGAATCAAGCATAAATCAGGTAAGCTGATTTTTATTGATTTCCATTTTTATCGTCGTACTAACATTTTCTCTGATGATAGGATTTATTATGTTGTTGCCTCAAATGTTTCCCCTCAGTTTAATAACTATAAGGATATCTGTGATAACTCGGTTGATGGAGTTGTTGTCTTTGATTCGGAAACTTTTGAATTGTATTATGGAAATGATTATTTCTTCAGCCCAATTAATGGTAAAAAACAATTTGGAATTTCTATTAAGGATGCTTTTGATGATTTTTCTGGTCAGCAGATTGATCAGATATTTAATTCTCCTAAGGCTTCTATTGTTTATAATTTCAAGCAGGATAATCGTTCATACAAACTTTCATCTTCGGCTATCAAGTGGTTTGACCGTCCTTCAATCCTCATCTATATTACTGATATCACTGATTTGACTGATAAGAATAGACTTCTGCAGTCTGAATACAATCATCAGTTGGTCTATGCCCATATGATTTCTAATGGTGCTGCTTATTGCTGTATGTGTGATCTTAACGATAATGCCTGTTTCTTCTATGATGTGAACAATAGCATTTTCCAATCTATCAGTTTTGATAGTCCGAAAGGAATCCTTTTTGCGGTTTCAAAATTTATTCCTAATGAATCAATCCGTGCAAGATATCTTTCAATTTTTGATTCTGATGCCATCATCAGCAATTATCAGAAAGGCATATCTGAAAAATCCTTGGATATTCCTTTCTCGGATTATTTCAATTGGTTTAACTGTAAATATCAGGCTATCATTAACCCTGATAACGGACATCTAGAATTATTCTTTATTCTTAATGATATTTCCTATCCCTATATTAAAAAGAATCTTTTTAATAAACTGTATTCCCATACTTCAGAATATATCTATCTGGCAAACATTGATAATCTAAATCATTCTTACCGGATTGATCTTGAAAATGGAATCTTCAATATCGATAACATCCATAAGAGTGATGATATGAAGAAAACTATTTATAGGTTTAGAACTTCTGCTACTGATATCAGTGTCAGTAAAATGGCTAGATATACGCAACTTTCAACCATAAAAGAAAGACTGGAAAATCAGAATGTCTATGATATTTCCTTCTCGATGCTTGGCGATAATAATGAGCAGAGGCGAAAGCGAATTTCCTTCTTCTATTTGGATGAGTATAAAAAGATTATTGTCATGACTCTCTCTGATAACACTACTCAGTTCAGAGATGAAATTAAAAAGCAGGAAGAACTTACCCAAGCCTTGAATTAAGCTCAGGCAGCTAATATTGCTAAAACCAGCTTCTTATCCAATATGAGCCATGAAATAAGAACTCCGATGAATGTCATTATTGGTATGACCAATTTAGCTTTGGATGAAAACAATAATCCTCAGACTGATGAATATCTCCATGAAATCTCTGATTCCAGTAAATATCTGCTTAATCTGATTAACGACATTCTGGATATGAGCCGAATTGACAGCGGAAAATTTGAACTTCATAAGGAATGGTGTTCTATTGCTGAGATTATCGGACCAGTTATTGAAATGATTACCCCGATCATGAAGAATAAAGGCATTGAATTCACCTACCCTAACTGGGCTTTCAACAACAGCCTTTTCTCCTTCTATGTTGATCCTTTGAAAACACAGCAGATGCTGATGAATCTACTGAATAATGCGGCTAAATTCACTCCTCAGAACGGACATGTCTCTTTCTCAATCAAACATATTTCCCATGATGATAAGATTTCTAAGGACTTAATCACTATCAAGGATGATGGCTGTGGTATGAGTGAGGATTTCCTCAAAAATAGAATATTCAAACCTTTTGAACAGGAACGTAATTCTTTTTCTTCCGCGGTGAAGGGAACTGGTCTAGGTTTAGCCTTATCTAAGAAAATCGCTGAGGCCATGGGTGGCAGTATCTCAGTCACTAGTCAGTTAGGAAAAGGAACTGAGTTTGGAATTCTCTTTATCTATGACTATAAGCTGAGAGAAAAATCAGCTGAAGCCAAGAAAACAGAAGCTGACAGCCATTTATGTCTTAAAGGCTGCAAGATACTTCTGGCTGAAGATCATCCGCTTAATTCCATCATTGCCCGAAAGCTTTTGGAAAAGAAGGGAATGATTGTTACTTCGGTGGTTAACGGACAGGAAGCTTTTGATACCTTTAAGAAGTCGGAAGCCGGTCAGTTTGATGCAATTCTGATGGATATCCGTATGCCAATCATGAATGGATTGGAATCAGCAAAAATGATTCGTCAGCTGGATAGACCTGACAGTAAAGCTATACCGATTATTTCTCTGACTGCCAATGCTTTTGCAGAAGATATTCAGGCTAGCAGAGATGCTGGCATGAACTCACATCTGTCAAAACCAATTGATAGCAAGGACTTGTATCAGACTTTAGAGAATCTGATCTCGGAATATCGTAAATAAAAAAGCCAATACCTACATAACTGAGTATTGGCTTTTTTGTTTATTTATCTTTCTTTTTGGTTAAGTACTTTGGCTTATAAAGCATAAGATGCATGACATAAAGAACGGTCAGTGCCATGATTCCGGTATCACTCAGGGAAGCAACAATCATTGTCCAGGAACCAAACAGACCCACAGAAACTAAAACCATGATGATAGCCTTGATCAGAATAGCAAAGATTACTGCGGTATAGACAGTAGCCATAGTTTTCCGGCTGAGTCTTTTAGCTTCGCTGACTTTGAGCAAGTCATCATCCATGATAACTATGTCACTGGCTTCAATGGCAGCATCACTGCCTAAGGCGCCCATAGCAATTCCGGTATCACTTGCTAACAGTGATGGAGAATCATTGATTCCATCTCCGACAAAGGCGGTTTTGCCTTCTTTCAGATATTCTTTCAGCAACAACAATTTTTCATCTGGGAGCAGCTGACCTTTTGCAATATCGCAGCCAACCTCCTTAGCAACTGAGGAAGCAATAGCTTTATTGTCTCCGGATAACATTATCGTTCTTCTGACTCCTTCGGATTTCAGGTTGGCAATGGCATCTTTGGTTGAAGGCTTTATTTCATCGGCAACAATAAAGACATCAATCAGTTTTTTCTCTTTAGCCAAATATAAGGCCTTGTAGGGGGTGTCAGCTTCTTCAAAATCAGTCACTGAATTATTTAACAGCAATTCCTTGTTTCCTAGATAGTAGGTGATTCCATCGATTTTTCCGGCGATTCCTAAGCCAGGAATATTTTTGAAATCAGTGACTTCCTTGGTTTCTCCTTGGAAAGCATTTGTCAAAGCTTTGGCAATCGGATGGGTTGAGGAAGTTTCCAAAGAAGCCGCAATAAGCAGAGTGTCATTATGATTCTGACTGATCAAAGCAAAGTTTCCTTTAGTCAGTGTTCCGGTTTTGTCAAAAACAAAGGTTCGGCTTTTCTGAAGATTTTCCATAGCAAGTGAGCCTTTGATAAGGACACCTATCTTACTGGCCTGACCGATTCCGACAAAAAAGGCAATCGGAACTGAAATAACCAGGGCACAGGGGCAGGAGATAAGAAGAATACTTAAAGCCTTGAAAAGCCATTCTTTTCCACCATTAGCTCCTGACCAAACAAAGCCATTGGCACCAAATCCGATGAGGAAAACTAAGAAAGCAATTACCATGACTATGGGAGTATAGATCTTTGCAAAACGGGAAATGAACTTCACACTAGAGGCTTTTTTCTGCTGCTCGGATTCCACTAATTTCATAATCTTTGACAAAGTTGAATCGTTATAGGTTTTGGTAGTTTTGATTTCAATGACGGAATCTAAACAGATAGAACCGGAATAGACAAAGTCTTGGTCAGTGACGGTCTGGGGAAGAGATTCACCGTTGATGGAAGAAAGGTCAAGGCTGGCATTGCCGCTGACGACAAATCCGTCAATGGCAATCTTTTCTCCGGGTCTGACTTCAATGACTGAATCAATTTCTACTTCAGTCGGATCCAGGTCTCTGATAGTTCCGTCTTTATCTTTGACGTGGGCAATCAAAGGCATATTGTTAACTAGACTCTTTATGGATTTTTTGGCTTTATCGGTAGCATAATCTTCTAACATTTCACCAACAATTCCAAAAAGGATAACAAAAAGTGCTTCTGGGAATTCACATATTGCATAAGCACCGATTGTCGCTATCAACATCAAAAAGTTTTCGTTGAATATATTCTTCTCTTTGAATTCACCCAAAGAGTTTTTAATCAATGATGAGAGAAGAACCAAATAGCCGATGGTGTAGATGATAAAAGCGATGAAGGAGTAGGAGGAAAGAAATCCTGGTGCTGAGAAGAGGTCCCAGGAAATCTCGGAGAACTGAGAATCAACCTTTGAGAGAGTGAAGGCTGTGATCAGACAGGCAATTCCGAAGAATAACAGAATCAGACTCAGTTTATTGTTTTCTTCTTCTTTTTCTTCTATCTGCGGATTATGGCATTCTTGACAGTTACTCATAGATGGCCTCCTATTTAAATATGAACGCTTATTCATATGTTTTTACTTTCATATAATAACATAGGAATAATTTGATTGCAATCAATACTATAAAAAATCTGACAAAAGAAAAACTCAGGCTCTCAAAGAGAACCTGAGTAAGTCAATTTCTAGAGAAAATTTAGGTTAGGCTTTGGTGAAAGTTAAGGAAGCCTTGGTTGTATCAAGACTGTTGACAGTAAAGGTGAATCCTAAGGTTTCATCATTATTGTCTTTGATGGTGGAAGAAGAAGTATCACCGACACCATAGACATAAGAACTGCCGTTCTTGACTAATTCGATTAAAGCATTCTCAGAAGAAGAGGAATTAGTGTTGTAGACATCATAAGCCTGAGAACCATCCATTAAAGTGAGATTGTCATATTTGATAAGAGAAGCATCGACATGATACATGACAACACCTTCTTCATCGAAATATCCATAGTCTCCGCCGTTAAGACCGGTGTTGGTATAGTACATTAGGACATAATATTCCTGATAGGCACCAAGAGTAGTATCCCAGTTGTTGGCTAAGATGATGGTATCGCCATTGGTAGCAAAGGCTTCAAGATCTAAGCTGACAGAATCAGTGACTAAGCGTGATTCAGTAAGCCAGCCATAGTTGAACTTAGAGTAAGGATTGTGATCACCGATTTCTGAATCCATGACATCATGGCCGTCAAGAGTGATCTTTTCGGAATAGTCAGTATCATAATAATCATCAGCGCCTAAGACATGACCGAATTCATGAATGAAGGTGTAGGTATTGGTTGCGTTAGGTCCATCAAAAGAGGTGTGGCCATTGGCATCGACAGTTTCGAAAAGGAACTGATAGGAAGCCCAGAGATAATCCCAGGCACAGACATCATCATAGGAATTGAGATAAGTACCATCATCACTATACATATTCCAATAACGATAGGCCCACTGAAGGATGTTTCCATCACTTGTAGAATCAATGGCTAAGGTATTGACGCAGATAACGGCATCAATAGTTCCGTTGTTATCAGAATCATAATCGCTGAGATCCATGGTCTTAGATAAATCAGAAAGGATTTCATCCATAAGTTCCTGATCAGGATTTTCATCTTCATCCATACTAAGATAGTAGGATGAAGGCTGACTGGCGGTGATCCAGGAATCCATGACATCGAAATCTAAGTTAAGCTGATTGTAGGAAGAAAGATTGTAGTAGTTAGAGACTGACTTATAAGGTAAAGTGGAGGAATCACTGTTGAAGGCAGTATCAATAGCATCAATGGTATATCCCTTTGATGCAGCTGTAATGTCACTGAATTGGATAGGAAGAACTAAGACTTTGACATCACCAGTGGTTGGACATCCATCTTCAGTGTTATCTAACTGACTGCAGTCCTGAACTTTTCCCTTGGTGAAATCAACATCATAGACACCATCGGTTCCGGTAGGTAATCCTTTTCCTTCGTTGGTAACTAAAGAGCCTTCTCCGGAGTCACCACTGCCACTATCATCACTGCTGTAGATTTACATATCCATAATATATTCAGAATCATAGAGATAATAGCAGATATCAATATAGTAATCTTCATAATCGAACAAATACCAAGTGTCATTATCGCTATCAACATCAGTTCCGGAGAAAGTATAACTCTTCTTTAAGGTAGCAATATAGGAAGTAAATTCAGCTGAGGTATTTCCAAAAGAGTAATAGTTGATGCCACCATCAAATTCATCGACATAATATTCATCAGAAGGCATGAATGGAACAACAAAACCAACGAGTTCATTGAAAAGAGCTTTTTCATCGGAAGTGAATTCAGTGAATTCATGGTCTCCGGTGGATGGAGTATCAGAACCACTAGTTAGGTTCTCAACTAAATAGGCATTGAGGACTTCGTTAAGACTGTTCTTTTCATAATAGGAATAGGTTCCGCAGATGATAACAGTATCACCGACTTTAATGTTGGTTTCAGTTACTCCAGATCCTTTGGAAGTTTCTAATCCATAAACATAAATGGTATCGCCATTGGCATCGCGAAGATTGAAATTTGAATATTTAGTGGTAGTGATTTCAGTGATAGTTCCCTTGAGATACTTGTAGGTTGAAGTATCAGCGGCAGAGATGAAATCACTGATAGAGGTGATGTCGTATTCATCCTCATCAGTAGAATCACTAGGTTCAGTAGAATCGCTAGGTTCAGTAGAATCACTAGGTTCAGTAGAATCGCTAGGAGTAGTTGAGTCACTAGGAGCAGTGGAATCTCCGGTTGAGGTGGAATCATCGGTGACAGTTCACTGAGAAGTTGATTCAGAAGTTGATTCAGAAGTAGAGGGTTCAGTTGAAGGATTATTGCAAGAACTTACTGCAAAGAGCAGTGAAAGCATTGCAATGGGAAGAATTCTTTTTTTCATTTGTTTTTCCTGTTATTTCTTTCATTAATATAATACACTAATAAACTATCTTTTTATGCTACCTAATCACAAAAAAACTACTCTTTTTTATGATTGTAGTCAAAAGGGATACTCTTTTTCTCTGTTAATAGTTTGGTAAAGGTGTTTCCTTCTTCGAGAGTTTTGAACTTGGCAATACAGAATTCGTCTCCTAAGGCATCGGCTAAGACTTCCGGAATGACACCAGAGGTGCAGATAGCAGTCTTATAAATCAGATTGATTTCTTTGAGAGAGAGGAAGTATTCACGATGCTTTCTTCTTCCGACATACATAGCATAGAAATGCTCGTTTTTCTTATCAGAAACATAGGTATCATTGGCCATAACCTTTGCCCAGATTTTGTAGGAATCGACACTATTGGCGTAGTTAATGACATCGGGAGTGAATCCGCCTGGTGCCCGCATATTGGCTTCCAATCCTAATAGTTCACCTTTTCTTCCTAATCCGGGTTTATCTTCTTTCAGACGGAGAAATTCTAAGTGGAAGTAGCGATATCTGGCATCAAAGGCTTTAAGGACCTTTCTTCCGGCTTCTTTCAGATCTTCCGGAATTTCGATATTTCCATAATAATAGATGTCAACCGTACTATCCTTCACACAGTCAAAATGATCGGGGAAGACTTCATTTGAACAAAAGACAATATCGGCTTTGGAGTTGCTGACACCATCAAAGGAAATCAGATCACCATTGATGAATTCTTCGAGAAGATAGCTGATATATGGGCTTTTATGAAGAAAGAAACTATCAAACTGTTCACGTGATTCAATCTTGTAGGTGGCATGGCCACCCACTCCGTTATCCGGTTTAGCAATGATTGGGTAGGAAACCTGATCAATAAACTTCAGACATTCTTCAAGAGTGTCAACCAGATGATATCTGGCAGTTTTGACTCCGGCAAGAGCATATAATTCCTTTTCTTTGGATTTACATTTGAAGTATTCGATGTTTGAGGAATTTTTTCCGGTCGTGATATTGAAATCACTTCTAAGTCTGGCATCCTGTTCTAGCCAATATTCGTTATTGGATTCCAAAAACTCGATTTGACCGTATTTCTCAGTGAAGGACTGACAGGCTTTCTTCATGTTTTCGTAGACTGACATATCCGGAACATAGATGTATTCGGTGAGAGAATCTTTTAATTCTTTGGATAGTACTTCGTAAGGTTCATCACCGATGCCAAGGACATTGAATCCTGATTCTTTCAGTCCCTGGGTAAAATGATAGTAATTTCTTGGGAAATTACATGAAACAAAGACAAAATTTCTCATATTTGTATTTCCTATTTATTTGTTATGTTTTAAGCTGAATAAAAGCAAATCAACGGAATAAATTATACTATAAAAACTCAGCACCGAATAATCCTTATTCTGAAATTAGGTTAAGTAAGTGCTTTAAAATCTAAGCTTTCTTTCTAAGAAGGTTTAAATAGCTTGATTATTCTGAAATAATTGCTTCATAAGGCTGAAGCTGGTTAGGAATATGTGTCTCATAGTTTGAAAGAATTATCTTCTCAGGCACGATGATATTCTTCTTCGGTTTATAAGAAAAATTGAGAATGACTTTAAGTCTTTTTCCCTGATATTCACGGATAAAGGATAACAATTCCGGATCTTTTTCCTTGATGAATTCAATGGTTCCGAATGAGAGAACATCACTTTCTGATCTAAATGAATTGATTTTTTTGAAATAGTTCAGGGTAGAATCAGTATCACTTGTTTCGTATTCAACGTTGAGGAATTTACTGTATTCATTATATTTCTGCCAAGGAATGATACCCTCTGAAGAAAAGCCATAGCCGGCTTGGGAGTTGAAAGCCATCGGAGCACGGCAGTCATCTCTGCCATTATGTCTGGCTTTGGCAAAAGCAATCTTTTTCGGAAGTCCATAGCCGGTTGCTAATTGATAGATGAAGGAGGTAACACAGTCATGGCATTGGGAATACTCCAGTTTTTCGTAATCCCGGGCACCAAGTTCTTCTCCCATATAGATGAAGGGAACACCTCTGAGAGTATAAATCAGGGTTAACAGCATTTTGGATCCTGGTATTTCAAAACCCTTTTTTATGTATTTGCCGATAGAACGGTGCTGATCGTGGTTTTCAAGATAATTGCCGTTGAAATCAATGGTTTTCTGCCAATCGGAGATGACTTTTCCGAAAACCTTCGGATCAACATATTCCTTTGACCATTTGCCCTGATTGATTCCGACATGGGCAAAGGTGAAGAAAGTATCAAGTTCATCTTCCAAGAAAGCTGGACCGTTATCTAGATCGGCACCCAGGCATTCTCCAATCAGAACTCCCTGGTGCGGGTCGACAACATTTTTTCTCAGTCTTTTCAGTATTTGATGGCATCCTTTGGTAGCAATGTAATGTTCTTGTCCTCGGGGGACTCCTAAGACAGTCTTTTTCCCATCCTCAAAGGAATCTTTGTATATAGCTGAAATGACATCGCAGCGGAAGCCATAGACACCCATATCCATCCAGAAATTCATTATTTTTTCAACTTCCTGAATTACTTTTTCGTTATGAAAATTCAAATCTGGCTGGGCTTTGCTGAAGAGATGAAGATAGTAGGTATCTTTTTCATTCTTGACTGGCTCCCAGGCTGATCCTAAGAAAGAAGACTCCCAATTATTAGGTTCTTTTCCTTTCTTTCCTTTTTTGAAAATATAGTAATCACGGTAAGGAGATTCTGGATTCTTTATAGCTTCTTTAAACCACTGGCATTGGTCGGAAGTATGGTTGACAACTAAATCCATGATGATTCTGATGTCTCTTTCCTTGGCTTGGGAAAGAAGATTTCTGAAATCATCCATGGTACCGAATATGGGATTGATGTCATAGTAGTCTTCAATGTCATAGCCCATGTCAGCCATCGGAGATTTGTAGATAGGAGAAAGCCAAATCACTTTGATTCCGATAGACTTGAGGTAGTCAAGCTTAGAGATTATTCCTGGAATATCTCCTTTTCCGTCATCATTGGAATCACAGAAAGAAATTGGATAAATCTGATAAATGGCGTTTTTTGAAATAAAATCTCTTGTCATAAAATTCTCCTTGCAAATATATAAGAATTATATCATTTTTTATGAAAAAATAATGAGTCTTCATTAAGTATCAATAAAAAATCCGATAGGGTTCATCCCTATCGGACTAGTTTTTGATTGATATCAGAAATTATTACTTGGTAGCCCAGGTAACGTTGGTCTTGACATTCATGGAAAGAGTGTTGCTGTTTCCATCATCATAGCTCACTTCAGTATAGGAATAAGAATAAAGACCTTCAGAAGTGTACTTATATTCTAACTTAAGTTTAGCAGTGACATTGAGGGTAGAATAAGTGGTGTTTCCAGAGAATTCAGCCTTAAAGGAAATAGCAGATCCATCAAGATAATAATGGATGTTTTCGGATTTGTATTCAGAAGTGGCATCAGAAATTTCAACACCGGTAACGACTGTGGTGGAGAAGGGGGCAGTCTTGGAAGTGGTGCCTTTAGTGAAGACTAAAGCAAAAATACCAGTGGAAGTACTAATATTCTGTTCAATAGTGGCAGTTCCACCAGAATATTTTTCATTGACGGCAGCCTGATCATAAGTGGCAGCCTGCTTGGAAACTTCTTCGAAACTTACTTCCTTAGCACAGGAACCTAAAGATAAGGCACAGACTAAGCCTAAAGCGACAGCAGCGATTTGTTTTTTCATTTTAAAAAATTCTTTCCGGATTAAGGACAGAGGTCTCATAAATCCTATTTAATAATTTTAACACACAAAAAATAATGTGTTAGTGGTTTTATGATTTCCACTAAAAATTTTATACATCTTATCTAATTGTGTTCAATATTTATTTAAAACTAGAAACTAACCATCAAAGCACCTTCTAACGAGTAGAAAGCGCAAAGTGTCTCATTTACACGAATGACAATTTCCTTGAAATTGAATTCTCTTTCAATTTCTCCCTTAAGAATTAAGGCGTCTTTCTCATTCATGGTATGGGAAATGACACAGACTTTTCCGGTAGTATTCGGACACATGGATTTGATATTGGCAAGGATTCTTTTCATGGTTCCGGTAATGGTTCTGACCTTCTCCTTGAGTTCGATAATACCATTCTTTCCGGTAGCTAATGGCTTGATATGAAGCAGGGTAGCTAAGGAAGCAATGATCTTATTGACTCTTCCGGTTCTGATGAAGTTATCATATTTTTCCATGATGAAAAGAATATAGGAATTGTCACGGAAAGTATTCAGCTGTTCTTCAATTTCTGCAAAATCAACGCCTTCATGGATTAAATCAATGGCTTTTCTGGCAATTAATTCTAAAACACCGCAAGATGAAAGAGAATCAATGACTATGACATCTTCTGGATGTTCGTAGGTAGATTTAGCAACATTGGCGGAATTATAGCTTCCGGAAAGTTTGCTGGAAATTGTAATCAAAATATATTTATCGGCACCATTCATTTTTGAAACATATTCAAAAGGAGAAGGGCAAGTTGTTTTACCTCCAACCTTTGAAACATGGTTCATTCTGAGCATTTCGGCAATGTCGGCTTTTCCATCATCAACGAAGTCTTTTCCGTCAATGCTGACAGTTAAAGGAGCAATCTCGATTGAGATGTTTTCATCCTTGTAGAAGTCTTCTCTGATATTTGATGAACTGTCTAAGATTATTTTGTATTTCATATTTTTGTCTCACTTTTTTAGAAATCATAATATTATACCATAATTGACTTTTTTTGACCTTTTCATCTTAAGAAATGACATTATTTGAGTTTCTGTGATTTAAACACTGGTTTTTCGCTGCTTTCAGTGTTTGCAAAACCCTGAATATATAATAATAATTATTATTTTTAATAAAATAGCTTATGAATTGTTTTACTTAAGCTTTAAAAATGGTAGAATTTATAGGATTGAAAAACAACTGAGTTTTTTATATCGGCTATTCAGAACCAGGTAAAACCTGAAATAAATTTTTCCAAAGGAGAATCCATATGAGTTTTCTTGACAAACTATTCATGGTAGATCAGCGTGCATTCAAAGGCATTGAGAAAAAAGCCAAACGCGTCTTCCAGTATGAAGAAGAGTTCAAACAACTGACTGATGATCAGCTTAAGGCTATGACACCTATGCTGAAAAAACGTCTTCAGGAAGGCGAGACTGTCGATGACATTCTACCCGAAGCTTTTGCAACTGCACGAGAAGCCGGACGCCGTGTTCTTCATCAGTATCCATATCCTGTTCAGGTTTTTGGTGCTACCGTTCTTAATGAAGGCGATGTTGCTGAAATGAGAACTGGTGAAGGTAAGACTCTTACTGCTACCATGGCTGTTTATCTTAACGCCTTGGAAGGCAAGGGTGTCCATATCGTCACTGTTAATGAATACTTAGCTTCCCGTGATGCTGACTGGATGGGAAATATTTATCGTTTCCTTGGTTTGACTGTCGGTGTTAATTTAAGAGAAAAATCAACAAAGGAAAAGCAGGATGCCTATAAGTGTGATATTACTTATACCACCAATGCTGAACTTGGTTTTGATTATTTAAGAGACAACATGGCAAAGTCGGTTCAGAATCGTGTTCTGAGAGGACTTCATTTTGCTGTTGTCGATGAAGCTGACTCTATTCTTATTGATGAATCCCGTACTCCTTTGATTATCTCCGGCGGAAGCGGAATCACTGCTAACTCTTATGAGACTGCTGACCGTGTCGTCAAGATGATGAGAAAAGACCGCGATTACACTATTGATGTTGAAAAGAAGACCTGTTCTCTTACTGATAAGGGTATGCTCTTTGTTGAAAAGATGTTCTCAATTGATAATCTCTTTGATGCTCAGTGGACTGACCTTACTCATAGAGTCCAGCAGGCTTTGAAAGCCAACTATATTATGAAGAAGGATATTGAGTACATGGTTGGAGAAGATGAAATTCTCCTTATCGATTCCTTCACCGGCCGTGTCATGGCCGGAAGAGAATATTCTGATGGCCTTCAGCAGGCTCTTCAGGCTAAGGAACATGTAAAGATTAAGCCAGAAACTGTTACTTTGGCTACTATCACTTATCAGAATTTCTTCCGTCTCTATGATAAGCTCTCCGGTATGACCGGTACTGCTAAGACCGAAGAAGAAGAATTCCGTAAGGTTTACAACATGAGAGTTGTTACCATTCCTACCAATAAGCCTATCGCCCGTGTTGACGATAAGGATCTTATTTTCGGAAATGAAAAGGCCAAGTATGCTGCCTTAGCTGAAGAAATCAAAGCCAGACATGATAAGGGACAGCCGATCCTTATCGGTACTCCTTCTGTTGAAAAGTCTGAAATTGTTGATAAGCTTCTCAATGACTTAAAGATTCCTCACAATGTTCTTAATGCTAAGAACCATGCCAAGGAAGCTGCCATCATCACTGATGCCGGTCAGAAGGGTGCTGTCACCATTGCTACCAATATGGCAGGCCGTGGTACTGATATTAAATTAGGAGAAGGTGTCAAGGAAATCGGCGGTTTAGCTGTTCTTGCCACTGAAAGAAATGAATCCAGACGTATCGATAACCAGCTTAAGGGCCGTGCCGGACGTCAGGGTGATCCTGGTTATTCCAGATTCTATGTTTCTCTCGAAGATGAACTCTTCATCAGATTTGCTCCAGGTTCAGTTAAGAACCTCTATGCTAAGTTAGGTGATGATGCCTTTGAAAGCAGCATGATGTCTAATGCCATCACTTCTGCCCAAAAGCGTGTTGAAGGTCAGAACTTCGATACCCGTAAGCAGTTGCTTAATTATGATGATGTTCTTTCCAGACAAAGAAAAATTATGTATGAAAGAAGAGATAAGATTCTCTTCTCCAAGTCTGTCTCCGATACTATTCCTTCCTACTTTGATTTAGCTGCTAAGCATATTTCTACTCAGTCAGTAATCATGAAGGATCAGGAACAGGTCATTGATAGCAAGAAGTTAAGCGAAAATACCAACAAGACTTTGACTGTTGAATCCAACTTCATCAATTTTGATGCTTTGGAAGGTGCCAATGTTCTTGATTCCAAGGAACTCCTCTCCGCCTCCTTACAGAAGACCTATATCGAACATTCCAGAGAATGGACTGACGATATGCGTAATTTTGCTGAAAAGACTGTCACTCTTGACTGCATCGACAGAAGATGGACCAAACATATTGATCAGATGGCTAAGCTCAGAGAAGCTATCTGGCTTAGATCCTATGCTCAGACTGATCCGCTTCAGGCTTATACCAATGAAGGTTTTGAAATGTTCTCCACTATGAATGATAACATCGCTATTGATGCTGTCAGAACCCTCCTTCACGTTCAGTTCCGTGCTAACAATGCCGCTCCTGCTGCTCCTATGGCTCAGAAGCCGGTTGCTCCTAAGAAGGATGAAGTCACTCCTGAAGCTAAGAAGGTTGAAGAAACTGCCCCTAAGACAGAAGATCCAGCCGCTAAGGATGTGGAAGAAACCATGTCTTCTGTTGCTAAGACTGATGACGGAAAGGGTGAGATTGTTTCTAACCTTAAACCGGATGATGAAGAATTTGATCGTAGCAATCCGACTGCCAAGATTAACTAATTTAAGAATATCCTATATATAGATAGAAAGGAGGGCTCTACAATGAAAGAACTATTTGAACTCACTAATGTTTTTGAAAATCTTAAAGAACGACTTGCTGAATTGCAGAGCTGTCTTTGATATCCCCCTACTTGAAAAAGAAAGTAAGGAATTATCCGAAAAGACCTTAGAACCTGATTTTTGGAAGAACGCTTCTTTAGCTAAGGATATCAATCGACATCTAGCTGATGTCAATGACAAGCTGGATGCTTTAAGGCATTTTGAAAAAAGTCTGATTCAGATTAAAGAATCACTGGATTTCCTTCGAATTGAGAAAGATCCTGATTTTTTTGCTGATGCTGATGAGACTCTTGGACGTCTGAATAAAGAATTTGAAAAGTTCGAAAAAGGCATTTTCTATTCCGGAGATTATGATCATCTTAATGCTATTCTGGAATTTCATCCCGGAGCTGGCGGAACAGAAGCTCATGATTGGGCTGGCATGCTTCTGAGAATGTACGAAAGATATTGTGAAGTGGGTGGATTCACCTACAAGGTTCTAGACCTTCTTCCTGGTGAGGAAGCGGGTATTTCATCTGCAACTTTGCTAATTTCTGGCAAAATGGCTTTTGGAAATCTCCGCAGTGAAAATGGTGTCCATCGTTTAGTCCGTAATTCACCGTTTGATTCTGATGGTGCTAGACATACTTCCTTTGCCTCGGTGTCCGTTATTCCTGAAATTGATGATTCTATTCAGGTTGATATTAATCCATCTGACCTGAGAGTTGATACTTATCATTCTTCAGGTGCTGGCGGACAGAATGTCAATAAAACCGAGTCGGCTGTCCGTATCACTCATATTCCTACCGGAATTGTTGTTTCCTGTCAGATTGAAAGAGATCAGCTTGCCAACAAGGAAACCTGTATGGCTGAATTGAAATCAAAGCTTTTCCAATTAGAACAGAAAAAGCGTGAAGAAGAACTGGCAAAAATCGGGGGTGTCAAAAAAGACATTTCCTTCTCCAGTCAGATTCGTTCTTATGTCTTCTCCCCTTATACTTTAGTTAAAGACCATCGTGATGATTATAGTGAGACGGAAGTCCGATCAGTCATGGATGGCAATATTCAGGCTTTTATCGATAATTACCTCAGATGGGATTTTAAGAGGCTTCACAATATTAAATAATGAAGTCAAAGGAGGAGGTATATGTCTGAAAAATTAAATAAATGGAAAGCTCATATTATTGAGACTATTCAGGAACAGTTTGTCGTTGAACCTCCACGGAAATTACTGAAAAACAGTCTTTACATGCTTTTAGGTGCTTTTCTTCTGGCTATCAGTACTGAGTTCTTCTCCGTAAGAATGAATCTGATATCAGGAGGAACTTATTCTATCGGCATTATTCTCAATGCCTTGCCGGGTTTTGATGTTCTTTCGGTTGAAATGTATATTTTGATTATCAATTGGCTTTATTTCTTTATCGGACTGATTTTCTTAGGACTGAAATATTCTTTAAAAACATTGATTGTCACTATTTTCTATCCGATTTTTGTTTTCCTTTTTGATTTATTGATTAATAATGTTGTCGTTAATGGCGTGAATATTCTGGATATCTCTCAGGCTACCGGATTTATTATCAATGGCAATGCGGTGATTTCGGATTCCTCAGCCATAGCTATCAGCTATATGGTGGCTGCCTTACTAGGTGGATTCATTATGGGCTGCGGAGTTGGCTTTGCAATGGTTGGCGGAGGAAGCAGCGGAGGAACTGATGTTCAGGCAATTCTTTTCCATAAGATTTTTCACGTTTCCATCGGAACCGGTTCTCTGATTTCTGATTTTCTGATTATCTTGGTCGGATTCTTTGCCAATGGTACAAATTTCTTAGCCTGTCTGGTTGGTGTTCTTTTAGCTGTTGTCTGTGCTAAGACCATCGATAATGTTTTCAGCTCAAATTCCTGCTACTACATGGCTTTCATTGTCTCCAAAAAATGGGAAGAACTTAATAAATACATTATTGATCATATTGGCCGGGGAACAACCATAATCAAGGCTCAGGGTGGCTTTACCGGTGTTGATACTATGCTTTTAGAAGTCTGCTTTGATAAACATGATTATTCTGATTTGGATGCAATTATCAATAGGATTGATCCTAACGCTTTTGTCACAGTCATGCGGACTTCGGAAATTGTCGGTTATGGTTTTACCAGAGGAACTCCGGAAGTAGAGGCAAAGGATATCGCTTTATCTCCGGATGAGACTAACCGTATTCTCATGAAAGCTAGAAAGCATCAGCAGAAACTGAAAGAAAAATCCGAGAAGAAATAAGGCTTTTATTTTAATCCGATATTGATTAACCCATAAAAAAAGAACTGATTACTTCCCTTTGAGAAATTAATCAGTTCTTATTTTTTTAGTTTAATGGAGTATCAGAAGAGTCTTTGGTTTCGTAGGAAGCTGAGATATCATTGATATCTTTCTTGATTTCGTGAACAGTTCTTTTCAGCTGGATAGCTCTGATGACAGTCAACAGATCATAGGTTCCATATATCAGTAGAATAATTCCGGCGATGATCATCACGGTTGAATAGAAGACCTGAGGGTCAGACATCGTATAGATGATGAATCCACCGAAGACACAGAGAAGTATTCCGAAGAGCAGTGGGAACAAGGCAAATCCGATAGTTCCGATTTTTCTGATAAGGATACTGAGTGAATAGATGATGAGAACAGCTCCGACGACAATGACAATGATTCCGATGAAGA
>JBAXZU010000012.1:0-22926 GCA_041670225.1 Bacilli bacterium
AATCATACTTAAGTAAGTAAGCTAAGTTAGCGCAAGAAGATAAATCGTTGATTGCAACAATTTCTAAGTCCTTGTCTTCGAAAGCTCTTCTGAAAGCGAGACGACCGATACGACCAAAACCATTAATAGCTAATTTAATTGACATTTAATAATGTCCTCCTAGTTACACTAATAATTATACACCTTAAACGCGATATTTAAATACTTTTGCCCACTTTTTTACAAAATAAGGGCTTACATTTTTTAAATTGCTCAATAAACAATAAAATCAAACAAAATATGCACACATTGATTGCAAAGTGAGCATGTTTGTTTTTGATATTTTTAAAAATATAGTCTTTTATTATCCAATTTTAATATTTTTGTTTTAATTTCAATAAAAACTATTATTTTTTTGATTGCTCAAAATACGCAAAATAACTAGAAAGTGACAAATTCAAA
Organism: Bacilli bacterium; assembly: GCA_041670225.1. Lineage (GTDB taxonomy): Bacteria > Bacillota_I > Bacilli_A > RFN20 > CAG-288 > Enterosoma. The sequence continues at coordinate 442 of JBAXZU010000012.1, forward strand.
AAATCACTTCTTGAAGTCTTCTGCTTCCTCTCTGAGGTTGGTAAGTGTATGAACTACCCCAGATTTAGTAATGGCTAGTCCTTTATCCTTGGTTATGAACTCCGCCAATTCACGATAGTTGGCATCCTTCTTCTCCATTCGGGCTTCAATGACAATTCTGGTCTTTTCATCAAAAAGAGCAAGTGGCTTATATTTGAGGAGAACTTCAAGACTGTCGATATCTCTTTTGGCAGTCTGGAGAGTCTTGGTGTAATTGGCAGTATCACAGATAGACATACGGTTAGAAATATTGATTTCATCTTTGCCGACTCGGGCATTCTCATACTTCAGCATAGCTTCCGTGGCACCAATATAAGAAAGGAAAACCGAAATCTGATCCGACTTCTTCAGATAGATGACATGCTTTTCCCTTCTTTTAATATACTTAAAGCTCATAGTCTTCTCTTCTGTGAAAGAAGAAAGCTTTCTTTTGATGGCTAAGGCATCAGCCTTATCAGTAAAAGCCATTTCCAGGAAATAGGAAGTCTTATGATTATTCGGATTATTGATTGAACCATTAGTCAAAAAAGAACCAATAATCAGAAAACGTAGATTTTTTCTTTTGATTCCTTCTTTAGGAGGCATTCGGAAAAAGCCGCCATCAGAAGATATTTCCAAATCTTCCATAACTTCATAAAGCTTAGAATCACTATGAACCGAAACCAAGTAGACCAATCTTCGTCCGAATCTTGGTGTCATATCATATTCTATAGTTGGTTTCAGTGAGTAAACTTCCTTCAAAGAATTGTAGATGAGTTTTGCCACACAGGCAATCTCCGTATGAACTGAAAGAGATGGCGAAGAACCTAAAGTAAAAGCACCCCCATTGCGGATAAAGCCGCTGAGAATAAATTTTTTCTCTTCGTTGGAATAAGACTGAAGAGCGATTTCGTTCTTCACAATCTTAGCAAAAGGAACTTTTTCTTCGTTCATGTTTCTACCTATCTTGAGAATTGTTCAGATAATCAGAATGAATAGCACTGGCAGCAACGGCACCATCGCTGGTGGCAGTGGCCACCTGCCTGAGAAGAGTATCCCGACAGTCGCCAATAGCATAAAGGTTGGGAACCGAAGTACTCATTTTTGAGTCAGTCTTCACATAGCCGTTAACATCAAATATTCCATCAAGAGAAAGGAAGGAAGTAGTAGGAATATCGCCGACATAAATAAATAAGGCACTAATATTGAGTTCTTCCTGAACCAAGGTCTCAGAATTTCTGATAACCAAGGAAGAAAGAGCCGAATCACCTTTCGCACAAACCACTTCATAAGGAGCCATAATTCTGGCATTAGGATGAGAGGAGAAAACCTCAACTGCCTTAGAATCAGCACGGAACTGAGTCCTTCTGGCAATCAATGTGACTTTTGAACAGATTTCCGCTAGATAGCTAGCTTCTTCAAAAGCTGAATTTCCGCCTCCAATGACAGCAACTTCTTTATTTCTATAGAAAGCTCCATCACAAATGGCACAGCGGGAAATTCCTTTATTAGAGAAATCAGAAGCACCTTTGATTTCAAAAGGACGTTCCTTCAAGCCACAGGCCAGAATAACATAAGAGAAATCATGGCTATTTTCACCATAAGTAACCGTAAAAGAACCATCAGCATTATGGGTGACTTTACTGACTTCTTCATAAATAGGTTCAATTTCAAAGGATTCAAGCTGAGAAGTCAGAACTTCACCTAAAGAAGCCCCTTCCGTCTTCAAAACTCCGGCATAGTTTTCAATGCTTTCAGTCTTATTAATTTTTCCGCCGACAAGTTCTTTTTCGAAAGCAAAAGGTATCATTCCGTACCTCTTAAGATAGATGCAGGCTGAAACCCCACCAGGTCCTAAGCCAATGACAGCAACTTCTTTATTATTGATCATTAGTTACTAAGCTCCTTGCAATATCGGCAAACGAATAATATTCTTCGGTAGATTCCAGTTTAGGAATTTTTTTCAGTCCCCAGAGGCATAAACCACCTGGAATATGATATTTCTGACCAACCAGAACATCGTTAAGGCTATCCCCAATTAGGAAGAATTCTTCCGGAGCAGCCTGGAAACAATCCATTATCTTTAGCAGGCACCGGTAATCAGGTTTAGGATATTCTACATCATCAATAGTGAAAGTCCGGATAAAATACTTTTCTAATTCGAAATGTTTCAAAAGAATATCGGTCGCTTCTCTTTTCTTGTTAGTCAGAAGAACAAGCTTGTACCCGGCAGAAACCAGACTATCCAACACCCTTATTTCATCAGGAAACAGTGCTGAATATCGGACAGTATTCTTTCGGGCATAATCATCGTATTCTGTCAGAAGAAAATTGAAATCGACACCCGGAAAATATTTTTCAAAAGATTCTTTTAAAGTCGGACCGGAACAGGTCACCAACTGATCAAGAGAAGGAACAGGCAGTGACAGAAGATCAAAAAGGTGAACAAAATTCAAAACAATATACAGCATGGAATCAATAATAGTTCCATCAAGATCGAAAACCAGGTAGTTAACTTTACTCTTTCTTTTCCGAATCATTGAGGTTCTGCTCTTTAGCTTTGATTTTGCTTAAATCAATGCTATCATCCGAATGGAATGTTTTTTCTTCCTTCTGTTTGGATTTGGAAGAAAAACCGATTTTTTCTAAGGAAATGCCTTTCTTATCGCAAATGTAACGGATAACATGATTTCCTAAGATTGTCACAACCCCGAAAACAATGAAGACAATAGCCATAATCAAAGAATTGAAATGGCTTCTGGAAAGATCACTGCTGGAAGTAACACCCATAATAAATAAAGGATTTCTCAAAGGTTCAAGAATAAGTCTGGTAACACCATAGGCAATAAAGTAGGCAAATGAAGTATCACCATTCTTATAATGCTTTCCTAAAACTGAAGGAAGAATATGTCCGATAATGAAGAAGAACATCAGATTGACAATTCCTTCAACCAGGAACAGAGGCGCAGCAATTGCTCCCTGAGGAAGGGAGACACCGCTGAGCATGCTCATTGAACCGTTCTGCATGTTGTTGGTGATAAAAGAGGGAAGGAAATTCCAGGCTTCCGGAGAAACAGCATGTCCGAAAACTTCCTGATTAAAGAAGTTTCCCCATCTTCCGATGGCCTGAGCAATAAGAACAGTCGGAATAGCAAAATCAATAGCTCTGAGCAAAGAGGTGCCTTTCCGCCTGGTAAAAATAAAGATAGCACCAGCCAAAACTCCTAAAATAATACCGCCCTGAATAGCTAATCCGCCATCCCAGATGGCAATCGGGGCATACCACTTCGTGCTGGTTGGAGCACATTCAGGCCAAGTAGCAATGAGATACCAAAGTCTGGCACCGACAATTCCCAAAGGAAAGGCAACCAGAAAAACAGTATCGAAGAAATGCCAGTCATAGCCGTCCTTATGAGCACGGTAATTAGAAAGGAACAAAGCCAGACACGCACCTAAAACAATGATAATTCCGTAAAATTTGATCACGGGATTATTTGAAGGAATTCCTTGTGGATATGCTAATGTATTGATATCTATCATTTTTAATCGATTGACCTTACTTTATTTTCTTTGCAATATTAACTGTTGTTGCACCTTTATTGACAACCCGGCTATCATCAAGATAGTTAGGACTGTCAAGTTCTGGATTCTTTGAAACTATTTTATTTCCGGCAATGATATCTTCAGCCTTGCGTTCCTGAAGACGTCTTTCCTGAATTTCAGCCAGACGTCTCTGGAATTCATATCCAGTATCATAGCCGAAATCTTTGAGCTTAAAGTTAGTAACAGCGACTTCAACAATCTCAGCCATGCTTCTGGCAGCACGGACAGGAAGTTTGATAAGGGGAATAGTCTCACCGAGAATTTCGTAACGGTCAGTCTTCATTCCGACTCTTTCCATCGGTTCATCCTTATTAAAAGGAACCAAGGAAATAATTAATCGGATATGACTTCTTTCCGCTAAGGAATTGATGCCAAACATTCTAGAAACATCAATAATTCCGATACCTCTGACTTCCATCATTCCATAAATGGATTCCGGACAGGTGCCGACAAGCTTTCCTCGGAAAGCCGAAATATTGACACGGTCATCAGCAATAAGACGGTGACCTTTTCTGATAAGTTCCAAAGAAATTTCGGATTTACCGATTCCGGATTCGCCCATTAGAAGAACACCCGTTCCATAGATTTCCAAAAGGCAGGCATGCAGAGCGGTTTTCTTAGCCAAAGCCTCTGAAAGATAAATATACATTGATGATTCCAAATCCGATGTGTCGGAATTTGATGAAAACAGCGGACAATTGTTTTCCATGCAGGCTCTCATCAGAGGTTCAGGAGCAGGGGTGTTATGAGTAATGATGATGGCAGGACATTCTTCGCTGGTTAATTGGAGACAGTTTTTATAAATCACTTCCGGATCAGAATTATTGATAATGGACATTTCCTTATTTCCGATAAGAATAATTCTGTCTTTTTGGTGGAAAGAAAAAATACCTAAAAGCTCAACGCCTGGACGATCAAGTTCAAGAACTTTGATTTCTCTCTTCAAGGCTTTCATATCGCCGGCTATAGCCTTAAATCCAAAATGATTAGCTAAATCTAAACTGGTAAACATATTTTCACCCACCTGTCTTCTATATTATATAAGTATTTAGGGTTTCAATAAAGAGAAGAGTAAAACTTTTTCCTTTTAAATAATAATAAATATATTAAAGTTAATCCAATTTTTCCTTGAAAGCGATATAATTTTCTTATTCGGAGGATAGCAAAATGAAATTCAATTCACACTATGTTCTTAACCATGTCAACATTGTTGATCTGGATAAAGGAAAAATACTTGCTGATTATTCTTTGGAAGTCAAAGACGGAACTATCATCAGGCTAGGCTATTCCCTGCCAGTAGATCCCAATATCGGTTCTATCAACCTCAGAGGCTGCTATCTTCTTCCAGGATTAATCAATCTCCATACTCATCTTTTTGGTGATGGTGTTCCTAAAGAAGCTATTTCCAATAAAGGAAAATCCCAGGAAAAACTAGTTAAACTAGTCAAAACCCCAGTTGGAAAAGCCTATTTGAGACATCTAGCCAAAACCAATGTCAGAAATGCCCTTTTAAGTGGTGTCACCACTTTAAGAAGCGTTGGTGATATGAGATATAGCGATGTTTATGTCCGTGATCTTATCAACTCAGGAAAAATGGAAGGCCCTAGAATGCTGGTCAGCGGTTATGCTATCACCTGCCCTAATGGTCATGGTGATGGAACTATTTCCATTGGCTGTAAGACCCATGAAGAATACTTGAAAGTAATTGAAGAAAACGTAAAAAATAAAGTTGACCTAATCAAGATAACTCTAACCAGCGGTGTCATGGATGCCCTGGATGCCAACCATCCTGGTGATGTCATGATGTCTCAGGAAGATGTCAATTTTGTTGTTGAAGAAGCACATAAGAGAGGATTGGAAGTTGCCAGTCACACAGAATGCCAAGAAGGAATCAGAATGTGCCTTAAGGCCGGTGTTGATACTATTGAACATGGCTCTTTCCTGGATAAGGAACTGATAAAAGAACTTAAGAACAGTAAGAGTCATATCATTACTACTATTTCACCCGCTCTTCCTTCAGTCATGCTCAGTCAGGAATATTCCCATTATTCAGATACCCAAATTGCTTCCTGCAAAATCGTTTCAGACGGAATTATCAGCTGCGCTAAGGAACTTCACGACAATAACCTCCTTTTAGGATTAGGTACTGATGCTTCCTGTCCGTTTGCTTCTCAGACCGGAATGTGGAGAGAACTTTGCTACTATCATAAATATGCGGGTGCTTCCAATCTTGAGGCTCTGAAAGCCGCTACCATGAACAACGCAAAAATCATCCATATGGAAGATAGATTAGGAGCCATCAAGGCCGGCAAGTCTGCCGATATGATTCTAGTCAACATTGATCCCTTAGAGGATCTGAAAACCCTGAGAAGTCCAACAATGGTTTTCCATAACGGAAAAATCATTATTAATCCAAAACCAAAACGTAACCAAAAACTAGAAGACATGTTAGACGAACTGATATAAAAAGAAAAGCACCTGACAGCCTTGCCAGGTGCTTTTTTCTTATTTTTCTCCGTTATTTGAATACTTTTCCTTAAGTAATTCACGCTTAAGATAATATCCAGTATAGGAAGACTGACAGTTGATTAACTCATCTGGTGAACCTTCAAAAACCAAAGTTCCGCCTTTATCACCGCCTTCCGGACCTAAGTCAATAATATAATCAGCACATTTGATGACATCAAGATTGTGTTCGATGACAACAACGGTATTGCCCTGATCAACCAAACGGTTAAGAACATTAATCAAATTGCTGATATCATAAGGATGAAGACCGGTTGTCGGCTCATCAAGAATATAGAGGGTGTTTCCGTCAGAATATCTTTCCAATTCGAAGGCTAGCTTAACACGCTGGGCTTCTCCGCCTGATAAAGTAGTTGAAGGCTGGCCTAACTTCATATATCCTAATCCGACATCAACCAAAGTCTGTAATTTCTTCCTAATAGCCGGAGTAGCGACAAAGAAATCAAGAGCTTCTTCAGCCCGCATATTAAGGACATCGGAAATATTCTTGCCTTTATAGCGAATAGAAAGAACATCATCGGTATACCTTTTTCCATGACAGACATCGCATTCCACATAGACATCAGGAAGGAAGTTCATAGAAATTCTCTTTACGCCATCTCCAAAACAGGATTCACATCTTCCTCCAGGATTGTTAAAAGAAAACATTCCTTTTCCCATACCCTTGATTCTGGCATCCTGAGTTGAGGCAAAAACATCACGAATATCATCAAAAACCTTAATATAAGTAGCAGGATTGCTTCTTGGTGTTTTGCCGATAGGCTCCTGAGAAACATTAATCGTTTTTGTGAAATAATCAAATCCTTCTATTGAACTGCAATCACCCGGCTTTTTTGTCTTGAAGCCGAAATAAGAACGGAAATTCTTATAAAGGACTTCATCAACCAAAGAAGATTTTCCAGATCCGGAAACACCAGTGACGCAGGTAAGAACACCGACCGGAATCGAAACATCAATGTTCTTCAGATTATGGCAGCAGGCCCCAATAATATTCAGGGTTTTCTTATAGCTTCTACGGATTCCAGGAGTCTGAATGATTCTTCTTCCAGTTAAAAAGTCACTGGTTAGGGAATCTTTGCAGTTCATCAGATCATTCGTAGTTCCGGAGAATACAACCGTTCCTCCGTGATCACCGGCACCCCTTCCGACATCGACTACGTAATCAGCAGCTAAGATGGTGTCTTCATCATGTTCAACAACAATCAATGAGTTACCTAAATCTCTCATTTCCTTCAAAGTATTGATAAGCTTATCATTATCACGCTGATGCAGACCAATGCTAGGTTCATCAAGAACATATAAGACTCCCGTAAGACGGCTACCAATCTGAGTAGCTAATCTGATTCTCTGGCTTTCACCGCCTGAAAGGGTGCTGGCTTCACGGGATAAAGTCAGATAATCAAGGCCGACATTAATCAAGAATTTCAGGCGGTTTTTGATTTCAGAGATAACCAGCTGTGAAATCTTTGCCTGCATTTCGGTAAGCTGGAGGTTATTGAAGAATTCATAGATTCTTCCTAAAGACAGTGAACAGAGTTCGTCGATATTCAGTCCACCGATTCTGATAGAAAGAACAGCTTCATTTAATCTGGCACCATGGCAGGTTGGACATTCTCTTTCCGACATGAAGGATCCGTAATACTTTCTCATGAATTCAGAACTGGTAGACACATAAAGTCGGTCAATTCTGGCCTTAAGTCCTTCAGTAACAAATTTATTAAGCTTTGATCCCGACTGAGTCTCAAGAATGTAATTGACTGGTTCCGGAGGTCCGAAAATAACAATTTCCTTTTGTCGGTCGCTAAGCTTATTAAAAGGAGTTTTGGTTGAGATTTTGTATTTTTCCAGAACGGCATAGAAATCATTCCATTCAATCGTGTCATGATTGTGTTTAGGAAGACAGCCAATAGCACCATCATCAATGGACTTGGTGGCATCAGCAATCATCAGGTTTGGATCAGCCTCAATCCTGACACCTAAACCATGGCATTCTGAGCAGCAGCCTAAAGGATTATTGAAGGAGAAAAGACGGGGTTCCAACTGAGGAACGGTGAACCCACAGATAGGACAGCTCTGATGTTCGGAATAGAGTTTTTCCTGACCATCGATATCAATTGAAACATAGCCTTTAGCAAAATCGAGGGCTGTTCTCAAGGAATTGAACAAACGTGATTCGTTTTCAGGTTTCAGAATAAGTCTATCAATAGCAAAAGAAATAGTATGCTTTAGATTCTTGTCTAGAACCGGCATATTTTCATATTTGGTGAGAGGGGCTCCATCAATCTTGGCACGTGAAAATCCGGAAGAGAAGAATTTCTGCATAGTATCAACATGAGTGCCTTTTTCGTTTTGAACAACCGGAGCAAAAATTGTGATTCGGCTGCCTTCAGGTTTTTCTTTAACTGAATTAGCAATCTGCTGAAGGGATGAGGCCTGTATCGGAATATTATGATTCGGACAGTAGGCAACACCAATACGGGCATAAAGAAGTCGGAGGTAATCGTAAATTTCGGTAACAGTTCCGACAGTGGAACGAGGATTATGAGAGGTAGTCTTCTGATCAATAGAAATAGCTGGGGATAAGCCATCAACCGAATCAACATCCGGTTTGGTGAAATCACCTAAAAACATACGGGCATAAGAAGAAAGAGACTCAACATAACGTCTCTGTCCCTCAGCAAAAATCGTGTCAAAAGCCAATGTTGATTTTCCTGATCCGGAAACTCCGGAAAAGACAACCAGCTTGTTCTTGGGTATGGTCACATCAACATTTTTCAGGTTATTCTCACGAGCACCCTTAACGACTATGTAGTCCTTATAATATGTGGTATCCATATCTATGCCTCCAAACTAACATTATAGCACCAGCATTCAAGAAAATAAGCAGGACACAAAAAAATCCTCCTTTTTCTAAAAAAGAAAAAGAAGGACAAATTTCGTTAATTATATTTTTAGAAAACAAGCATTAAATATCAAGAAGACCGTCTTCAGCCATAGAATTCATTTCACCGCTGATCAACGGCAAACAATAATCAAGGAATTCATCAGTGATATTGTCACCTTCCTTATTGATAAAAGACTTCTTCAGACTGGCAGCAAGACCGCTGACCTGAGACAAAGGTGCCTGACCATAATTGACAAGATAGGGATCCTGAAGCACTCTTTCAATAGTGACCATAACATCATTCATTCCGTCAAGTGCTTTCTTAAGAGCCTGCTTTCCGACTTCTAAGGCTTCTTTGACATCAGTCTTAGAAAGAAGCATTGATCCTGCTCTTTGTGGAATAGATAATTCAATTCCACGTGATTTATACCCATCCTTAGTAACCCGGTTAGCTAAAAAAGAACAGACACCACCCATCTGGATGTTTCCGAAAGAATCAGTTGTCTGCTGAGCTGAAATCAAGGTGCCATCAGATGAATGTATTCCTTCACTGACAACAACTAAACATCTTCCCTTTTCATCATAAACATGTTCCCATTTCTGAACTTCTTTTTCTAAATCAAAGGAAACCTCTGGAACATAGATGAAATCAGGTTTGACTCCTCTAAGTGAAGCTAATGAGGCACTAGCAGTCAGATAACCGGAATCACGTCCCATGCATTCAATGATATTGATTCTTCCTTTTTTATAGGAAAGGTCATCAACAGCAATAGAGATAACAGTATTAGCAATATATTTGGCGGCACTGCCGAATCCCGGGGTGTGATCAGTCATCAGTAAATCATTATCAACGGTCTTTGGTATGCCAATGACAGTGCAGTCATAACCAGTTTTCTTCATCAGAAGAGAGAGCTTATAGCAGGTATCCATCGAATCATTGCCACCATTAGCAAACAGATAACGGATATTGTATTTTTTCAGTGTCTCGATTATTTTTTCGTAAGCCGGATCATTCTCAGTCAGCTTCTTCCTTAATGATCCGGAAAAAGAGCCGGGACGGTTAGTAAGCTTGGAAAAATCCTCAAAAGTCACATCCCAAAGTTCGCCTTCAATCAATCCGCTGATACCATACTTAGAGACATAGATTCTAGTCGCGGATTTCAAGGATGAATAGTAATCAAAAAGTCCTTTAAAAGAAGAGTTGATAACAGCGGTGGGACCACCGCTTTGAAAATAGCAGACATTGCCTTTAAGATTATTCTTCGCAGTCATCATATTTCCAGATTTCCTCCTGAATTATCTTTTGAGTATCAACATGGAGTGAAAGAATATTATCGTTCTTCCGTTGTTTGTCTTTCTTTCCATAGAAAGCCAAGAAGAAGAGAGTAATTAAGGCACCGATTCCAGTAACTAATCCGCTAAGCTTCAGATAAGGTGAGTTATATTCAAGAACATATTCGATGGCCCCGCTTCCGGCTTCAAATCCGATAAAACCGCCGTTAGCTTCATACTGAGTGACTTCCTTGAGGGTATAGCCTCCAAGAGTCTCATCATTAGCAACCTTCTTATAAAGCTTCCAGCCATTCTGTTTTGGATAATTGAGAACCATGAATCTCTTAGAATCATAGTTAGTCCTAAACTGAATGACATCCTCGGTTCTAGAGGTGATTTCCGGCTGATAAGCCTTAAGTTCGTCACAGGCAGCAGTATAATCAGAGAAACGCTGAACATAGATATTCGGAGTCTGAAGACTGACAGGTGATACTAAAGTTCCTTCCTGAACGATTCCGACAATCTTGCTGACGGGTCTATCGGCATAATAGCCGTGAGCTCTCTTGTACTTGTTAGAATGGAAGGTATGCTTTCCGGAAGAAATAATCTTATCTTCGGAATCATAGAGTCTCCAGATGATATTGTTGGAATCCTGAATTGAGAGATAACATCCGCTGTTGGGATCATTAGGATCAGCTTTGGTACAGATAGTAGTTGGCTTACCATTAGAATCAAGCGGAGTATAGACAATCTTGGTATTGTAGGTTACCTTGTTTTCATGGTAATTGCCATCACTGTCTTTTCCGGTGAAGTAATTATAGACCGTGTCACCAGGATAAATATTGTTGGCAACTTCAAAGGGATGGCTGTTTCTCCATTCCATCATGTCAGAAGTCCAGTAAGTGTTGCCACTTTCATTTTTGTAAGTGACATCATCATAGTAAAGATGAGTTCCATCAGAAGCAATATCGTAAACATAGTTACCATAATTGACATTGGAAGCCAGTTCATCACGGGTAGCGGCATAAACAGTTGCCTGGACTCGGGAAGAACCTGAAATCTGTTCAATAGGATCTGAAACACCTTCTTCATATTCTCCGGTTGTGATCAATTGATTGACAAAACTATTGGCAGTAGAAGTAGTACTGGAAGAGATATTGACGGTATGAGTAACACCATTAGCCTTAAAAGTACCGGCATTATATTCCTTATTATCGTAGAATTCATTGAAATCATCATTTTCAAGCATCGCATATCTCAGAAGCGGATACTCATTGATATCTTCATATCTGCCCCAGGAAGAATTGTTGCCGTATGGATAATAGAGCCAATCCTCATTGATGACTGTGTCATAACTGAAGCCCAGATCAATGAAGTACTTATTGACATAAAGTGACTTGGAGCAATTATCACTAGCTAAATAGTCCAAAAGCTCATCTGAATAGTCAACATCAACTTCAACTCTTTCTTCTTCGGTCATATCAAGGATATCGACATAACCTAACGGAATATCAAAAGTATATTTAGGAATGCTGTAAGGGGCATAGCTCTTAGCCTGCTTCTCAACTAAATAATATTTAGTTCCTAAGAAAGTCTCAAGATTGTAACGGCGGTTTTCGGAGGCCATTTCCCAGTCATGATAATAAAAAGGAAGTCTGGAACGGTCAATAAAGTCCTGAGCCCCAAAAGGATAGACAGAATGGAATGAAGAGAGGGAGCCAGAATATCCTTCACGTAAATTGATATTGATTCCTGAACCGGTAGCTGAGGAATTCATGATACGATAGAAATCCTGATTTAATTCGCTTTCCTTAAGCAATTCAACAATCTTGGTTTCTTCCGCCACATTGGAAGCACCACCCATGTAATTATTCAGATTGACAGTACCCTGAACCGCAATGACGATATTGGCCATTGCAATGATATCAACTGCCATAAGTCCGGTAAAGACAGCATGGAATTTCTTTTTATGGAAGAATGGACGCATGAGAAGATAGCAGATGAAACACCAGGCCATAGAAATCGGAATTTCCAGAATTCTGATATCCCAGTCTCCGCCTTTGGTAAAAGCGTTGGAGAAAGAAGAATACTTAGTGACATACCAGATATCCAGTACACAGGCAATAATATCGATGGCCATAACCAAAACAAAAGCTAAATCCAGATAGCTACGGGAAATCTTTCTTCGCTGTTCTAAGGTAATACAGTCATATGCAATCAGCCAGGCAGTCGGAACAATGAAATATCGAGCATAGCCGACAGTAAATCCCGAGAAGAGATAGAAACCAAGGGGAGTGAATACCAAGAAGCAAGTCAATAAGAGTCCGACAAAGTGGCTAATCTTCTTTTGCTTAAAGGAATTGATCAATCCAACAAAGAAGATAAGCAGCATAGGGGTTGTAGCATAAATAGATGCTGAGAAATTATCATACCAATAAACAGCTAAGATATTTGAACTGAAACAGCTGTTTGGTATAAACAGGAAATTATATAAAGGTGTCAGCTGACTGAAGTTATTGGAATAGGTGAAGAAGGCCGCAATCTTGTCAGACAGAGTTTCACCATTCATAATTGTCTCAATCCAGCTAGTACTCTGAACACGAGGCATCGACATAGCCACCACCATGCCTGGAATCAAAACAAAGCAGCCTAAGAAAACTGAGACCAGGAACCCAATGAATGATGAACCTAATATTGCCCAATTATCGTTAACTTTTCTTCTTCTGATATCCTGAAGATAACGGAATCCCCAATAGAAGAAACCGCCAAACATAAAGACAACAAAGAAGAAGTAACTGCTCATGGCAACTAAGAAATACCCGACAGTCAGAAAACGCGGGTCTTTCTTATCAATCAGTCTCTCAACACCTAAAAGAACCAGAGGGAAGAAAGCTGCTGAATCAATAAAATGGAACCAAAGATAAGAAAAAGCATATCCGGAAAAGCCATAAGCCAAAGCACCAATCATTCTGACTCGGCCAGAAAGCTTAAAGTTTCCTAAATACCAATAGAAGAACATTCCGCCTAAAGCCAGTTTAAGAACAAATTCAATACCCTGAAGCTGAAGCAGCCAAGTTCTTGGAAACGGAAGAAGAATAAGAAGGAAAGGATCAAAGAGATAGTAGAAAGAATTACCGCCGACATTATCAATTCCTAAGAAGCTTGAACGATCCCACTGAGGAAAAGAACCGGTAGCAAAGAACTGATGCCAATCATCATATCCGTTATACAGGAAAGTCATTTCCTGAAGATTGTAGTCACCGCCTAAAGGTACAGTGAAATCATGATTAATCCAGGTATATCCAAAGCAAAGGATTCCGACAACAATCAAAAGATAACAGGTTTTCACTGCCCAGGAAGGTTTGACAAACAAGCGTTTAATAAGCTTTTTTGCCCAAGATTCTATTCCTAATATTGCTGAATTTGCGATTGTGTTTACTTTTTCCATATTTTAATAATTTCCGCTTCAGGTTATTATACCAAAAACACTATGTTTTCTAAATAAAATAACAAGAACATAATACATGGGATTAGGTATTCAAAAACAAGGAAAGAATCTAGATTTACTGATAATAAATTTTCCGAGTACTAAATTTATGTTATACTTAAGCTAAATTAAAAATCACAAGTGACTCTCCACCAGAAAGGATTGTTCATCTATCGGAATTTAGAAAGGATTTCATTATGAAGACTGCAAAGAATGCCCTATATTATGTTGCTTTTTCGCTTTTAGCTCTTTTTTCGCTTCTAGCCTTTTTTGCTGATACAGTAAGATTAACATCATATTTAAGCAGTCCTTACACTACAGTTTTCTCCATAATTCAAATAGTAGACATGGCCGCTGCTATTGCTTTATTGGTTTTTTCCATCATTGGACTAGTAGCTGTTTCAAAGAAGCCTCTGTTGAATTTGGTTCACAAGACCTTTGTCTGCGGAATTATCTTTGTATGTACAAATGTTGTCGAAATAGCCATTACCTATATTTATGTTCTTCTTAATGCTTCCGTATTTAACAGCATTTTATTAGCTGTTGTAATGCCAATACTCTTAATCGCTTCCTTAGTCTGTTTCAGCATTGCCTTACATAAGAAAAACATTTTGCAAAAGAGAATACTCGGTCAGATTGCTTTCTATCTCAGTGCTGCCACCATTTTCTTTTCAATGATCCTGTCTGCCACTGCCGTTTTTACTATTTTTGACAATCTCTTAATCATTGCTTTCTTTGTTCTCTCCGCCGTTGTCCTGGCCTTATATCCTAAGATAATCGATGAGGCAGAAAAGCCGGTAAGCAATTCTCCTGCCGAGCAATTAACTATGCTTAAAGAACTTTATGAATCCGGAGTCATCACTGCTGATGAATACGAAGACAAAAGAAAAAAATACATCGATCAGCTATAAATCGCATTCAAGTAAAGATATCCTGCGGCTAGCAGGATATTTTTTATGAAGAAATATTCTGACATACTTAATTCATCTAAGAAAATAAAATGGTATACTTAACTCATGCAGGTAAACACCTTAATTGATAAAGCAAGAGGATTCGTTAACTCCGCTTTTTATCCGCTAAGTCTGGCCTTAATGGCTCTTTTGACTTGGATGTTTGAGAATCCCTTTATTTATTTATTTGTCGCTGTCTACTGTCTTTTAGGACTTCTTCCTTTATTATGCAAAGATGGCAGAGGCTATATTCCTTTTCTGCTTTTCTCTTTCATCATGCCAAACACTGGAATCAGCTTCACAACCTATCCTCCCTATCTTTGCTTTGTAATGTCGGTTTTCCTAATTTCAGTAATTGCTTTCATCATCATTCGAAAGGTCGCTTTCAGGAAAGGTGACTTGTTAATATATGCCTGTCTTCTCTTCCTTTCCTTCTTTATTTCATATATTTATAATTCAGCAGTAACGGGAGTAGGTGACAGCAACGGTATTCTCTATATCCTTGGCTTCTTTATCCTAATAATTGTCTATTCTCTTTTATCAACAATTTTAGGAACCGGAGAATCATTCAACTATCTATCCAAAACAATTGCTTTATTTTCATTCGCAATATTAGTTGAAATCTTTATCTTTTCAGTCAGAAATGGCTTTGAAATTGCGCCACATGATTTCACACTTGGCTGGTCGTATACTTCCCAGACCGCCTCTACACTTCTTTGTCTTTCCCTACCGTTCTATGGAGTCTTAGTCTACCAGAAGAAATTTATCTGGGGAATAGGTGAACTTTTTGTCATTGCTGGAATCATTCTTCTCAGTACTGATAGCGGATTGCTCTGCCTGCTTTTAGGAATCATTCCTCTGATTCTCCTGAGTTTCCGGTCATACGGAAAATTCTATCCTTATTTCTCATTAGTCAGCATCGCTACCATCGGTATTGTCTTCTGTATTCTTTTGGCTTTGAACACTACCTTCAACCAAAGAGTAATCACCGCAATTCAGTCTCTTGCCTTATTCAATGAACCAGCCGAATGGAGAAATCTTCTCTTTTCAGAAGCTATCACTGATTTTAAATCCAATCCTTATATTGGAACCTCAATATCGTCATTCTCAAATATTAATGGTACTCTGACTTTATCAAGCAACACGATATTATCGACCTTAGTCATGGGCGGATCAGTCGGATTAGGTTTCTATTTCCTCTTCGAAGTCATTGTCTACTACCGCTGTCTGATCAAGAAAACGGCTGATAAATGGTTCTTCCTGATGTTCCTTCTCTCAATTGAACTTATCGGACTTATCGATAACACCATCTACAATCTCTCTATTCTCTTTTTCTTCTTGATTGTCAATGCCTGCTATCAGAGATCAAACCGTGAAGAAGATGTCATTGTCCATTCTTCTTTCTATGATAACTTCCGTAAAGAATAAAAGGCCCCTGGCAGGAGCCTTTTTTATTTGTTTTCTTTTGTCGTAACCGCATATTTTAAAAGAACATCCCGTAAAGCACTTAGATACAGAGGCTTAGTAATGAAAGCATTCATGCCGCTGTTTAGACCGTGTTCGACTGCTAAGGCATAGGCATCAGCCGATATTCCGATAATAGGAACAACTTTAGCATCCATTCTTTCCAGTCCTCTGATAGCTTCCGTTGATTCATATCCGTTCATAACCGGCATCTGGATATCCATCAAGACAGCCTGGAATTCCTCCGGTTTACTAGCTTTGAAAGTTTCAAACCCTATTTGTCCGTTACCGGCAATGACACAGGTGACACCAATTGTCATCAGCATTCTTTTAGCTATTTCCTGATTGATCAGATTGTCTTCAACTAAAAGCACCTTGATTCCTAAATCTAGTTTTTCATCATTTTTGTTCTCATTTTTTTGGATTTGGGAACCATTGAGATCATGGAATTCTATAGTGAACTTTGTTCCTTTTCTTAATTTGCTTTCTACTTTGATTTTTCCGGACATCAAATCAACTAATCGTTTAACTATTGTCAATCCTAATCCGATTCCGTTGTCATTCTTGTCACGGTCAGGATTACTAAGATCCTGTTTAAAAGGTGTAAAGATCATTGACTGGAATTCATCGCTCATTCCTATTCCGTCATCGGTTAAAGTCAATGTTGTATCATAAAGTCCTTGGCTGTTCTTCTTAGTTGAAATATCAAAGGATATATGACCGTTTTCCAAAGTGTATTTAATAGAATTTGAAAACAGAATCAGCATAATCTCATTCAGACGGTTGGTATCAATTGAAATAGCATCAACTTCGATATCTTTAGTCAGCTTAAAGGAAATATTCTTTTCTTTCATCAGGGGAGTAAAGACAGTTGTAATATTCTTAATGAAATCTTCCGAATAATAAGGGCTTTCCTGAAGAACGCATTTTCCACTGTCAATCGTAGAAATTTCCACTACATCATCAATAAGGCTAAGCAGGAAATTATTGGAAAACTGTATCTTTTCAATGTCTTCCTTAACTTTTTCAGGATCATTGATATCCTGCAGAGCAAATTTTGCCATATTAGTGATGATTCCGACCGGAGTACGGATATCATGGGAAACTCGGGCAACAAAATCAAGTTTAGAGGAATATGCCTGCTGAGCTTCAATGATAGCCTGTCTCAGCTGATCACGATTCTTCTTCTCGGAAATATAGGAATCAGTGATATCCGTCCGATAGAAAAGAATTTCATCCTCATCAGTTTCGGATTTAAGGAAATTAATCTTCTTAACCTTAAATGATCCATCATGGTCAATTCGAGTATAAATAAAACTATACTCATTATTAATGGATAGTTTTTTAATGATTGTATCAAGAGAAATATTCTTATAGAATTTTTCTTTAGTTTCCATAGTTGGAAGATACTTATCAGAAATATATTGGATTCGATCATTGAATGTGGTTGTCTCAGTATATTCAGTACCTGGAGAACTTGTACCTAAAGTCTTATAAAACTTTACAAGCTGAGTCTTTTGATTGACTGTAGCAATATACTCGATAGCTTTATTGATTAGTCTCGACTCAATCTCATTCATTTTCTTCTTATCAGTGATGTTATAAAATGCGAGAATGGCTTCATAATCAGAATCAGATGGACGGACAGATAGAGAACATTTAACTAAAAACCAGTATTTTTCTTTCTTTTCTGTAATCAGAGGAATTTCCATTTCCAGACTCTTATTGCCGATTTCTGCCCGTTTCCTTAAATTAGAAACCGAAAACATCCTTCTGAATTTTTCTTTAGGCTTTTCTAGATAAATTTCATTTGTAAGAACATCAATCATATCCTGAGCATTGGAGGCCGAGAGACAGTCCTTGATATCTTTTCGATAGCTTCTTACTTCAATCTGCTGGTTTTTGCTTAAGTTCAGATAAGCAATAGCAGAAGAATCCTCAGACATCTTTTCATAGGTATCCTTGAACTCACCATATCCCTTTTCAAGTCCGTGAATCAGAGTCTCATCCCTACCAATTCCAGTAGCTGAGATAGGATTGCCATCTTTATCAAAATTGACATTGAAAGAAACACTCAGATAAACTTCATTCAAATCTTCGTCCTTGATTATAATGACTTTACTAAATGAATGTGTTCCTCTTCTGATCAAATCAAAGCAATGTTTATATTCTTGGACACTTCCTTCGGCAATAAAATCAAAAGGATTCTGATCCGGATGATAAAACTCTTTTTGACCTTTTTTGAAATAATTCGAATAGAATTCAGTATTGGTTTTTACCACAATCAGACAGTCTTTCCGGACATCATATTCAAGAACAAAAAGTTTTGCTTCTTCAAGAGCAGTCTCATAAGAAGAAATCATATGCTGATATTCTTCCTCTTTTTCCTTTAATTGCTCGTTCAGAAGTTTAAGTTCATTATGATCTTTTTCACGGGCGAAAGCCTCTGACATTGAATAAGCCAAAGAAACAAAGCCGTTAGAAAACAAAGTGATATTTTGTTCGCAGGGGTTTTCCAGAATAACAAATCCACTGACTTTTTCTTCACAGATTAGTGGGAAAGAGAAAAAGCTTTCCACTCCGGTTTCTTTCAAAAAATCGGAAAGTTTGGTAAGTTCACCAAGATTTTCAGCAGTAAAAAGAACATTCTCACGCTTATCAAAAGAAGAAAAGTATTCTTTCATAAGAATCAACGGTATTTCTTTATTATTTCCGATTAATTTTTTATCTTTAGAATATTCCGAAAAAATTTTGGCAACCTTCCGATCATAATCAATCATATAGAAAATAGCTCGCTTGGATAGTGTCTTCTCACAAAGGGTTTTCATTATCTGAGAGATATTTTCGGAAAAGCCATTAAAAGAATTAAACTTTGCCAAAGAGTCATTGACAAAAGCCATGAATCCAGTCACTTTAAGATACTGGCTTGATTCTGAATATCGTCGATCTTCCTGATAAAAAGAAATCTGAATCCTAGTTGTATCCCCTCGTACCAGAACCGGAACAACTAAAAACTAGACACACTGATTGTTGACAATAAGTCTGATATGAACTGGAATAGCATTGGCGTCATCAGTAGCTTTTGATAAATCAACCAATAAAGGAAGATCTTCGGGATAGACAGCCTTTTCAAATTCAAAACCTAAAAGATTGTCTTTATTTTCCGAAGAGATTTGCAGAGCCGAGAAAAATGTTGGAGAGACCTCATGGCAAAAAAGATGGTTCTCAACAACCGACACCACCAAAAAGAGACCATTGTCTTTATTCTTCAAACCAGGTCCTATTATCATTTGCTCTCTCCCCAAACCAATTTTTCCATATTATTTAGATTATATTCTTTAATCTTTTCTCTTTCAATGATTAATACTGCAAACAAAAAGCCCACTCCTTTACAGGAGAAGGCTTTTATCAGATTTTGTTTTTGCTTAGATGCAGGTATATCCGCCATCAATTGGCAGGATGACACCAGTGACATAGCTAGCTTCATCAGAAGCTAAGAATAAAGCACCGGCATTGAGTTCGCCTTCATGTCCGTATCTGGCAAGCGGGACAGTAGCTCTCATGTAGGCAGCAAAGGATTCAGTAGCTAAAGTATCGTGAGTAAGTTCAGTTTCGAAGTAGCCAGGGCAGATGGCATTGCAAGTAATGTTGTACTTAGCAAGTTCAGCAGCAACAGCTCTAGTGAAATTGACGACACCACCCTTAGAAGAATGATAAGCAACAGTATCCATAGCAGTATTGCCGACAAGGCCATACATGGAAGCAATGTTGATAATTCTTCCGTAGTTGTTCTTCTTCATGATGTTTCCGAAAGCTCTGGTAACAAGGAAGACTGACTTAAGATCAGCATCCATAGTGAAATCCCATTCTTCGTTAGTCATATTGAGAACACCGGCATTCTTAGCAGAACCAGCACAGTTGACTAAAACATCAACCTTGCCGAATTCCTTTTCAGCAGCGGCAGCGGCAGCATTAACTTCTTCAGTATTAGTGACATCGCACTTTAAAGGAAGAACCTTAACGCCAGTCTTTCTTAATTCTTCAGCAAGACCTTCAAGTCTTTCGACTCTTCTAGCCATAAGAACTAAGTCAGCTCCCTGTCCAGCAAAGCCTCTAGCCATCTGAGCGCCTAAGCCAGAAGAAGAACCAGTAATAGCAACAACTCTACCTTTTAAATTGAACATTTTTTTCTCCTTTGTTCAAAAAACTTAAACCTATTTAATATAACCTATGCACAATCAAAAATCAAGACTGCCTGTCTCAAAAGTAAAAAGAATATATCAAAATACTTTTTCACATTTTTTATTAATCACATTTTAAGTTGGTGTTGAATAATGCAAAAAAAGAAAAAAATATTATTTAAGATTATTTTTTCTAAATAATGCGATGAATATCGCATTATACAAAGAAATTAAAAATAATCAAGAAAAATAATTAAAAAAATGCTTGCTTTTTTGCTTCGTGATGTTTATGATATATACGCTTTAAGCAATAAGTCTTTCGTGACTTAATGTTGAGGCCTTAAATAACTAATAAATTCCAACATAAAAATTCCTTTTGCTCTCTCTCTCCAATCTTCGGATTGGGGAGAGTTTTATTTTTATCTATTTTAGCTATATAATATTATTATGATTAAAGAACAAAGTTACGGTGCAGTCGTATACCGACTAAAAAACGGCAATATTGAAATATTGGTAGAAGACATGACCCTTGGTCATATCTCTATTCCTAAAGGCCATATTGAAGCAGGGGAAACCCCGGAAATATGTACGCTTCGGGAAATCAAAGAAGAAACTAATTTGGATGTTGATCTGGATACCAACTTTTCTCATACTATCACTTATTCACCTAAGCCTGATGTAACAAAGGATGTCACTTTCTTTGTTGCCAGAGCTACATCTGATAATGTCATTGTTCAGCCTGAAGAAGTCAGGGCTGTCAGATGGCTGGCTCCAATGGCGGCCATGGCCACTGTCACCTTCCAAAGCGATAGGACCACTATTCTTTTAGCTTTCCAATATTTGGAGAAATATCTCCTTCATGTCAAGAGATAGAGCAACTGTCTCTTTCAATATGTCAAGAATCAAGGGAAAGGATACTTCCATTGAACTAATTCTTCGACGAGCACTTTTTCATAATAATATCCGTTATTATAAAAACTATTCTAAATTACCGGGAAAACCGGATATCTTAATCAGCAAGTATAAGATCGCTATTTTCTGTGATGGCGATTTTTTTCATGGCTATGACTTAACAAAAACAGAATCACAGCTAAAAACCAATTCAGAGTACTGGAAAAAGAAAATAGAAAATAACCGAAATAGGGACCGCATAAATGATGAGAAGCTTTGCTTTATGGGATATACGGTTCTCCATTTTTGGGAACACGAAATTAGAAACAATCTTTCTCAGGTTCTAAATGAAATCAATGATGTGATAATTCAAAAGAAATTAGATAAAGATAGAAAGAACACTGGTCTTTTTTAAAAACATCGTTGTTAAAGATTAGCAATCAAAAAAGCCGCCCGTTAAGGCGGCTCATTTTAGTTTCTTTTAGAAAAACTAGAACTGGAACTTCTTGAAAGAATGCTTTCCTTCGAAGGCAGCATTTTCGCCAAGTTCTTCTTCGATTCTGAGAAGCTGGTTGTACTTAGCCATACGGTCAGTACGGGAAGCAGAACCAGTCTTGATCATGCCAGCGTTGAGAGCAACAGCTAAATCAGCGATGGTAGTATCTTCAGTTTCACCGGATCTATGGGAAACCATAGTGGTGTAACCATTGGTCTGAGCTAAACGGATAGTGTCGAGGGTTTCAGTTAAAGTACCAATCTGGTTGACCTTGATAAGGACAGAATTGGCGGCATGCATCTTGATGCCCTTTCTGACGAAGTCGACATTGGTAACGAAGAGATCATCACCGACGAGCTGGATCTTGTCTCCAAGTCTCTTAGTGAGTTCAACCCAACCTTCCCAATCTTCTTCAGCAAGACCATCTTCGATAGTGATGATGGCAGGATGCTTAGTGACCATATCATCGAGATAATCGATCATCTGAGCAGTGGTGTAATCACCTTCTCCAGATCTGGCCATTTCGTAGACACCCTTTTCCTTGTTGTAGAATTCGGAAGAGGCAATATCTAAGCCTAAGAAAATCTGTTCGCCAAGCTTGTATCCAGCCTTGTCAACAGCTTCCTGGATCAGATCGAGAGGTTCCATATTTCCCTTCTTGCAGGAAGGAGCAAAACCACCTTCATCGCCGACACCAGTTTCATAGCCCTTAG
>JBAXZU010000013.1:0-22212 GCA_041670225.1 Bacilli bacterium
AATGATGCAAAAATTACTAATATTTCAACAACTTCACCAAGTTCAAATAAAGTAATAGGGTCCTGGAATGGAGGAACAAACGTAACAGCTAGTGGGGTAGACTATTCGATTGATTTTGAAAATGGATTATCAGAGGTAACTTATAAAGCTTCTTCACAAACAAGATTTAATAGTATTACAATCACTTACACAGCAGATCTCAATGAAAAATGTACTTCATTCACTGATGCTCAGATAAATGATAATGGTGTCATTTCCTGGACTGCTGATATTAGCAACGTTGCCTCATATAATATCTATAATGGCAATTCAGTATTAGCTGAAGGAATATCAGTAGAAAATACTTCCTACATCATCACTGATCCCTTAGTTGCCGGAACCTATTCTTTTAGCATTGAAGCCATTCCTACAGATTTAGAAACTTATTCAATTTCAAAAAGCGAACCTATCAGCTATACTATCGGTACCGTAGGAAATATCACCGGATTCAAATACACTCAGTCAACAGGTATTTCATGGACTGCTGTTGCTGGTGCAACAGGTTATAAAGTAACCAAAGGCACCGATGTTCCTGTAATTGTTACAAGTCCTAGTTTTACTTGCACATTACATAAGTCAGTCACTCAGACTGAATCCATTGCTATTACTGTCCAGGCTTTAGGAAACAGAACAACTACCTATCCCTGTGCTAATTTAATTGATGGTGCTGTCTATAATTACACATATGAAAACAGAAAGTTAGCTGCTGTTGAATCAGACTCCATTCAATTCTCAGATTCAGGTAATTCAATAACCTGGAATGCCGCTTCTAATGTAACTGATCTTACACTTGGTACAAATTATGGTTATCATGTTGTTCTTGAAGATGAAAATGGTGCCCAAATATTTGCTGAAGATATTCTCAACTCAACAACCTGCGATTTAACTGACAAAACAATTCCAGATGGCTTATATACCTTCAGTGTAACTACTATTTCTAAAACAGCTTATGGAACAACCACAAAAGGAATCTATTGCACTGATTCTGAAGTATCAGAACAACTTATTGAATTTGATAGACTTAACACTCCAGTCGTTTCCGTATCACCTGAAGGATTGATTTCCTGGGATGAAATTGAAAATGCTTCCAAATATTCAATAACCGTTGAAGGATTTGATACTATTTCTATTACAGATCCTACAGAGACCTCAATCAATGTTTCTGAATTCGGAAGTATTATTGGCGGAAACTATGATATCAGTGTTGTTGCAGTCGGAAAAGTTTCAGATAATGGAGACACTCTTTATAGAGACTCTGCTGCCGCAACTACAACCTATGATGCACCTGCTCTTAAGTTAGCTAGCTTTACTAACGTTAGCTGCACTGCCGGTGAAACAGCCGGAACTGTTAAAGTTAACTTCATTGGAGATGCTAATGCTGAATCCTATACTGTCACTATTGATGGCGTGGATTATGAAGATTATACCAGCGGAACTGAGATTGCTCTTCCTGGAACCAGCAAATACACTAACTACAGTGTTTCTATTAAGGCTATTGGTGATGGAACACAATATGCTGATTCTGATGTTTCAACCCTTAACTACTATATTGATAGAACTATGACCGAAGATTCTGCTGTTGGAGAATCTCAGCAAAAGACTAGTTCAATCGAAATGGATGGATCATATATTCCTACTTCCTATAAAACAGACTCCACTTCAAATGACGATATTTTAGAATTTCTGAATTTAGCAAAATATGGTACTTATCCATATCTTCAAATAAAGAAAACAACTGGATTAATCCGCAATAATTCTCCAATATCTGGATCATATACTGTTTCTATAACTTATTATTATTCAGCTTCAAATAATACAATTTATATTGATCAGGATGCACAAAAATTCAGTGATACAATCTCAACTTCTGATTCAGAAATTGCCAATCCGACAACCGACGGAAACACTTATACCTATACTTTAAATCAGCCCTACTTTGAAATTTGTGCAAATGGAGCGGTTTACTTCACTGACTTCACTGTCAGTTATCTAGAAGAAGGCAGGACTGATAACGTTCAGCTCTTTGCTCAGCAGTCAAACTATGCTGATGCAGAAAGCACTGGAAACATCAGAATAATCTCACCTATCATCCCGATTGACTACACCAAAGTAGGATTTGTAATTGAGAAGCTTAATTGTGTTAACAACACTTACTCTGTTGCCCTCTCAAGAGACTTTGAATGTCAGTATCATTACACCACCATCAATTCACAAACTGTCTATGGCGATAATAGCTCCTATCATGAAGCCAGTGAATATAATGCTAACCGCTTCTTTGTCTTAACAGTCATGAATGTTCCTGTAGCATTTTCAATCCGTGTTGCTGCCTACTATGAAGACGACAACAATCAAAGATATTTCACTGAATCCAAGATCTATCAGACTCAGGTTGGAAATGCTATTTCAGAGCTGACTAATATCACAATCAAGTAGGAGAACAGATAACAATGAAAAAGATATACGAAAAACCGACAATAGAAGAAGAGATTATCGAGATTGATGATGTCTGCACTACTTCTGGTGATTATAATGAAACAAACAATGGTGATGTTTTCCAATAAACTGATCTAAAACAAAAAAACTAGGGTTCTCAGAAAACTGAGAACCCTTTTCTTTTGCCTTTCCTAAATAAGGCAGAAATAAAAAATGCTTTCCATCTAAGGAAAGCATCTGTATCCGGATATTTTAATTAGGTCTAAGTCTACCAGCTCTGAGCCTTGCTGATACGATAGCTTCCAGCTGAGATAAGAGCAAAGGAAGCAACCAGCAACAGAGCTGAGACAAAGGAAGAAACATTGAAGGTTCCTCCGTTTGTAAGATCAATGATCATCATAATCAGATAGCTGATAACAATGAAAGCAGCATAGACCATAGTAGAAACAGTGAAAGTCAATCCGATAACCTTATTGTGAACAAAGAGATAAACAAATCCACAGACAATAATCAAAGTCCAAGCCATTGAAGCAAAGAGAGAAATCCAGCTAGTGACATCCTTGTTTCCGAAGTTCATGCTGTATTTTCCGTAAAGAATAATCAGCAGCATGCAGGGAGCCAAAGCCTTGATAGTTGAAGTGCAGCCTGGGGCTCCGAAGACAAAGAAACAATAGAATCCGACAATAACAATCAAAGTGAAGATTCCGACCAAGAACTGAGGAATGTTTGCTGAAGGAGAAGGAACACCGCCTTCCATCAGAAACTTAATAACCAACAGTAATCCGGCAATGTAGAAGAAAAGATGGGATAGTCCAATCTTTCTAGTTGTAGTAGTAGTCTGCTTTTTTGCCATAACACGCTCCTTTATTTAACAGCTAATATTATAAATACAACAATCAGCAATTAGAAGAAAGGAATAAAAAAAACACTCAAAAAATTCTGATGGTACTCCATCAGAAACCAACAAGAAATAAAAACAGCTTAAATGAAGAAAATTACATTTAAAAAATAACTCTTTTGCGTTAAAGTAGATAGTGTAGAAATCGTCTTGATGACAAAAGGAGATTCATAACATGAAAACAATCTTATTAGCTGGCGGAGCAGGCTATATCGGAAGCCATACAGCAGTTGAGCTTTTGAATAGCGGCTATGAAGTCATAGTTGCTGACAACTATTCCAATAGCTGTCCCGAATCAATCAAAAGAGTCGAACAGATTACCGGAAAGAAAATCAAATCCTATGAATGCGATATCCGCAATGAAGAAGAAACACTGAAAATCTTCCAGGAAAACAAAATTGATGCCGTCATTCATTTTGCCGGACTGAAAGCTGTCGGTGAATCAGTCAGAATGCCAGTTGAATATTACAGAAACAATATTGATACCACCCTTTCCCTCTTGGAATGCATGAAGAAGACTGATGTCAGCAACATCATCTTCTCATCCTCAGCCACTGTCTACGGTGAAGAGAATCCTGTTCCCTACACTGAAAAGATGAAGAGAGGAACCTGCACCAATCCTTATGGCTGGACCAAAGTCATGATGGAACAGATTCTTGAGGATGCCAGTGTTGCCAACCCTAATCTCAGTGTCGTTCTCCTCAGATACTTCAATCCTATCGGTGCTCATCCTAGCGGACTCATCGGTGAAGATCCAAACGGCATTCCGAATAACCTGATGCCCTACATCGCTCAGGTAGCCGTCGGAAAAAGAGAGAAGCTGACTATCTTCGGACAGGACTATCCGACACCGGACGGAACCTGCAGAAGAGATTATATCCATGTTGTTGATTTAGCCTTAGGACATGTCAAAGCCATCAACTATGTCTTTGATCACAAAGGGGTCGAAATCTTCAACCTGGGAACCGGAACACCGTATAGTGTCACTGATATTGTCACCACCTTTGAAAAGGTCAACAACATCAAGCTTAATTACAGTTATGGACCTAGAAGACCAGGCGACTTAGCTGAATCCTATGCCAATGCCAACAAAGCCTTAGAAGTCTTAGGCTGGAAAACCACCAAGACCTTAGCTGATATGTGCTTTGATACCTACAACTGGCAGAAGAACAATCCTAACGGATACAAAAAATAAAACTGAAAGGCACCTTCCAAGGTGTCTTTTCATTTAATTTTTTAAAAACCAACTTCATTCCGGTTAATCAAATTTAAATTCATTGAAAAAGCCTCTGCTAACTACAGCAGAGGCTTTCTTCTTAGCAATAATAATTGACAGTCGTACTGGTAGAATAATTGCCTTTGGCTGGACGGGAAGTCAGCTTAATCTGACTGGTTTCAAATCTGACATCCAGATAGAAAACCTTATCAGTTGCAAAATAATTATTTGATTCCAGATCCAGAGTCAGAGAATAATAGATTTCATATCTGGGGCTGGGGTTATCAGAATAATACTTAGTCTTATCAGTTTCAGGGGTAATCGAATAATAATTTGCTGATAAATCAGAAGTGGTTCCCTTCAGTTTTTCAGTTCCGTATTTCTTGACGACAGAAGAACCAGCAAAGAAAGTAAAGACAGTGTCAACATAGGCTGTAAACTCATCCTCAGTTGCACTCTGGAAGAACTACAGCGAATAAGTCTCATAAATGCTGGCATCATCAGAAGAAGAGATGACAGGTGCTGTCAGGCCATCAAGACCGAAAGCAGTCAGCTGAGTAGGAGAAAACCAGCTCTCATCAACAGAAACAGAATCACCGGGAGCAGTTCCGCCACAGGAAGAAAGCAAGCTAGCTGCAACTAAAATACCGAATATTTTCTTATTCATTTTTAGATATCCTTTCTATCTGCTGAAACAATCCTCTGAGAAGAACGATTTTTTCAGCTAGGAAAATTATATCATCAATCTCATTTCCAAAGAAATTTTTTGCAAAAAAGAAAAGGGACCGGGTTTTCCCGGTCCCTAGATAATTCAGTCTTAGAAAGTATGGAAGAGCAGATCACCGTAAGAAGGAACCGGCCAGACATCCTTGCTGACCAAAAGCTCAAGAGCGTCTATCGGGTCTCTGAGGCCTTTCATGGCAGGAATGAGTTCATCCCTGCAGAAGACAGCTAAGTCTCTTCCTGAGCAGGTTTTAGCCTCGCTAATCAAGGAATCCAGCTTATCAGCGGCATTGCCTGTTTCTTCAATCAGCTTAGAGACACCCTTAGCCAGTTTAACAGTGGCTTTAGGAATGAATAACTCTGCCTGTTTCAGGCTGCTGATTTCCTCAGCCAGCTGACCTAAGAACTTGTTGACAGCCGGAATATAAAGCTTGTGAGCCATATGTGACATAGTCTTAGCATCAATGATGACCTGATTAGCATAGTTGGTGTATTTGATGTTGGCTCTGGACTTAACTTCGACCGGAGAAAGAACCTGGCTTTCTTCAAAAAGCCTGATGACTTTCTCATCCAGAAGAACATCAGTAGCTTCAACTGTGGTCTTGAGATTGGGAAGACCTCGTTTTTCAGCTTCCTTGACCCAAGCTTCCGAATAGCCATCACCATTGAAGATGATTCTTTCATGCTTGGTCAGATTATCCTTGATCCAGGAATGGATAGCCTTATCCTTGTCTTCCTGAGAATCAACATAATCAGCAAAATTCTTCAGTTCAATGCCGGCAATAGTGTTCAGAGCGACATTGGGTTCGGCAATGTTCTGCTCAGATCCCACCATACGGAATTCAAAACGGTTTCCGGTATAGGCAAAAGGCGAAGTACGGTTTCTGTCGGTGTTATCTTTGCTCAGAGTCGGAAGACTCTTAGCACCCGTAGATAACAGCAGTGAGGCTTTCTCATGGCTAGCCTTATCAGGATGGACAATGCTTTCAACCAAGTCCTGAAGTTCATCACCCAGGAAAATAGAAATAATGGCTGGCGGAGCCTCATTGGCTCCTAAACGGAAATCATTGCCATAGGTGGCAACTGATTCACGAAGCAGTCCGGAATATTCATCAAGTCCTTTGATAACCGCAGTCAGGAAAACCAAAAACTGAATATTGTCTTTAGGATTCTTTCCCGGACGGAAAAGATTAATGCCGTCATCAGTATTGATTGACCAGTTATTATGTTTTCCGGAACCATTGATGCCGGCAAAAGGCTTTTCACCCAAAAGGCAGATGAATCCATGCTTCTTAGCTACTTTCTTCAGGGTCAGCATGACTAGCTGATTCTGATCAGCCGCCAAATTAGTCGGAGCGAAGATGCTGGCTAACTCATGCTGAGAAGGAGCAACCTCATTATGTTCAGTCTTTGAGGCTACGCCCAAGGACCATAAAGTCTCATTGACTTCCTGCATGAAGGAAATGATTTTCTCCCGGATAGGTCCGAAGTAATGGTCTTCCATTTCCTGGCCTTTCGGAGCAGTGGCTCCGAAAAGAGTTCTTCCGGTATAGACCAGATCTTTTCTCTTCTCATAGGCCGGAGCCTCAACAATAAAGTATTCCTGTTCCGGACCTTCACAGGTTCCGACTCGGGTAGTAGTGGTGTTTCCTAAAGCTCTGAGAGCTCTGACAGCCTGATCAGAGAGGAAATCCATGCTTCGAAGCAAAGGAGTCTTCTCATCCAGGGCTTCACCGGTATAGGAACAAAAAGCGGTCGGGATATAAAGAACGGAACCATATTCATCATGAATGACAAAAGCCGGACTGGTGCAGTCCCAGGCGGTGTAGCCGCGGGCTTCAAAAGTTGCTCTCAGTCCTCCAGAAGGAAAGGAAGAAGCATCCGGTTCACCCTTGATCAGGTTCTTGCCGGAGAACTCCATGATGACGTTTCCTTTTTTGTCAGGAGCAGAAATGAAGGAGTCATGCTTTTCAGCGGTCAGTCCGTTGAGAGGCTGAAACCAATGAGTGTAATGAGTGGCACCCTTGCTTAAGGCCCATTTCATCATTCCTGAGGCAACATCATCAGCCAAAGAGGGATCTAAGGCCTTATTGTCTTCAATCGTCTTCTTCAGGGCAGCATAGGCGGATCCGGAGAGGAATTCTTTCATCGACTTATCGTCAAAAACATCAATTCCGAAATTAGATTCAATATCATATTTCTTCTTTGGCATAATCCAACCTCCTTTTTCTGTAAGCTCTGCAATAACAATAATTAAAGATATACTTTTTTCAGTTTTGAGTAAATAACTAATCTGGTAAAAAGCCTCATATTTCTTATGAAAGCTCTTACCTGACACTTTACTACGAAAAAGAAAAGAAGTCTTTTGTCCTAAAGGTATTTCTTTTCTTAGCCAGTCAAAAAGAGGAAATATTCAATATAGACTATCTTTATCCGACCTAAAAATAACATTTTTTCAATTCATTCATCAAAAAGACTTGATTTTATCTTAAATATCTCGTACAATTTATTTCGCTTATTTGGCTGCGTAGCTCAGTTGGTAGAGCGCTCGGTTCATACCCGATACGTCAAGGGTTCGACCCCCCTCGCAGCCACCATTGCGGACCAATAGCTCAATGGTTAGAGTCCGCGACCCATAATCGCGCTGTTGCAGGTTCAAGTCCTGCTTGGTCCACCATTGAGTCTTTAAAACCCCACAAGGGGTTTTTTCTTTTTTACAGGAAAATCCCCCTTAAAGGCAATTACGTGGCTTAGAAGTCACTTTTCGGCTCCATAAAGCCGAAATATGAAACTAAAGATGAAAAAGAATCTCAATAAGAGTAGAATAACAATATCATGGAAAAAGAAAGAATACAGAAAATCATTTCGCAGTTAGGCTACTGCTCAAGAAGAAAAGCCGAAGATCTCCTAAATCAGGGTTTGATCAGTGTCAATGGCACTGTCATCACTGAACAGGGTTTCAAATGCCTGATTACTGATGAAATCAGAGTCAATGGAATCCTTATCAGTTCCCCAGAAGACAATTCGCCAGTATATTTGATGCTCAATAAGCCGCTTGACTATGTTTCAACTGTCTCTGACCCTGAAGGAAGAAGAACAGTCATTGACTTAGTCGATAAGTCATACGGAAGAGTCTTCCCAGTCGGAAGACTTGATCACAATTCTCAGGGACTGATCCTTTTGACTAACGATGGTGAGTTTGCTAATCTTGTCACCCATCCTAGCTCAGCTCCGGAAAAAGAATATTTGGTCGAAGGACGTAATCCTCTCTTCGGAGATGAGATAGAAAGACTGGAGAAAGGTCTCTACATCACCCGTGAAGGCTACACCGCCATGCCGGCCAAAGCCAAAGTCCTGGATGACGGAGAAGAAGACTGTCTGCTTTCCATCACCATCCGTGAAGGCAAGAAAAGAGAAGTCAGACATATGATGGAAACCTTAGGACACCCGGTCATCTCCTTGACCCGAATCCGAATCGGTGAAATCAACCTAGGAAGACTTCCGGAAGGCAAGACACAGGAAATCGATCCTGCCATCATTGAAAGAATGAAGAAACAGTGTAAGGCTGATAAGCTGAACAACAACTATAAAAAGAACATCATCGATTACGACATCGAATAATGAAGAAAATAAAAGACCTCCCAGGAACATCCCGGGAGGTCTTTTTTGTCAGTTGGAATTAGTCAACAGTGATAGCGGAAACAGGGCAGCTGGCAGCAGCTTCTTCAGCAGAAGCTTCATCATCAGCACTGACTTCCTCAACCTGAGAAACAGCCTTGCCTTCATCATCAAGAGCGAAGACAGTAGGGCAGATTCCGGTGCAAGCACCACATCCAATGCACATATCCTTATCGACGTTAGCCTTTTTAGCCATAATTATAGCCTCCATATTCAATCTTATTTTAGCTAATATCATAATTAAATCAAGAGTATAAAAATTTTTTCTTGATAAATTGTCAATCCCTTTTTAAAAAAGATCAAAATATTTAACATTTCTTTAAACCATATAGAGAATAAGACAATTAAAGGCATTAAACCCCATTGGGTTTGCCAATTTTCTATTTTTAGGCAAACTAAAAATATATATCACTTAAATTATTTATTTTTACTTAACTATATTTAAAATTGAATCAAGTAGAGATGTAACAGCTTTTCGCTTTTCTTCTATTTCAAGTAATTCTTTTCTTCTATCTAGAGGAATTTTCCAACCTAGAACACATGTAGGAATATTATTACTTCGCTTTAAATATGCTTTCATTTGTTTTAATAAATCATCATAGGAATAAAACTTTAAGTACTTGTAAAATCTTTCGTTATCGTTTCTATGACTTCTTTCTACTTTCCCATTGTGGCGAGGGGTACGAGGCTTTATTAACTTGTGTATGATTCCAAGTTTTTTACATAAGGTATCTAACTTATGTTCTTTGTCACTGAATTGCTTCAAAAATGTAAATTCTTGCCCGTTGTCAGTTTGGATGATTTTCGGAACGTAACCAAAATAGTTAATAGCACGTATAACAAAGTCGATAGTACTATCCGCACATTGTTCCTTGTAGGGATAAATAAATCTTTCCCTAGTAGCTTCATCAATTATTGTATATTTATAAAACTTCATATCAAAAGGAACATCTTTAGTCCTACAATCATAAGGAACAACTTTAACATCCAGTTGCATTTTCTCACCGATATAAACAGGTGTATTATATTTCTTAGGTTTGTAATTATTTCTAGTTTTAGACAATTCTTTGAAATAATTATTTTTTCTTAAAAAACGATATACAGTGACAGGATTCCTATGATAACCATAATTAACTCTTAACTTTCCGTATAATTCATTTAAACCAATATTAGGATTCCTTTTTACCAGATCAAGAATATGTTTTATTTCTTCATCCGTTTGTGAATTTGGATGTTTGGTTTTTGGAACACAGGAACCATTTTCAAGACTTTCAATTGTTCCGTTATAATTTTTTTCCAACGATAAAGCGTTTGAATCGTACAATGGTATCTGTGAGAGACAAATTCAAAAGAAGATGAATTAAGAAGATTCAGAGCTTTCAGCTTTTCTTTAGCATTATACGGATTATTAGGATAATGCTTTTTTATTGTTATAGTTTCCATTCCCCCCCTAAAATGGCATTTTTAATCCAATTGAGAATTACACACGCTTATATATTTAACAAGTGGCTTCGGCGCAAGCGCCTTGCCATATATAAGCGTGTATTTGTTTAAAAGAAAGACTTAAAGACAGAGCTAAAGCGCTCATATCCGCTAAATCGCTTCAATATTTCACGCTTTTTTAGCTTTGTCCTTTTTTACAACAAAAAAATATTAACAATATTAATTACTCTAAAGTAAATAGGGTGCCTCATTATCCGTTCCATGGTTTTACCATGTAACCATAACGAGGAATCCCAACCTATTGACTTTTGAGTTTTATCGTTACTCTTTGAGTTGTCACTCAACCAAGGAAAGATTACTTCTAATTCTTTCCTTGGTTGTTTTAGTGTTTTTATTATACACGATAACACATTAATATTGTCTTTTTGTCTCATTGCCGACAGCTAGTCGCTTCCCAATGAAATAGATTACCTGAAAAACTTAACACCGAAGTTTAATTATCTTAGAAGAATCTTCAATAACATCATCAAACAAAACATACTTTTTAACAAATTCACCAAAAGTACAAATTATATCATCCTCGGTAAGATCTAAAAAATGATAAGTGGCAATTCCACGACTATAAAATATTGGTTCTTCGGTTTTAGAAATATATTTTAAAATATATTTAATAGTATTATCTTTCATTAATTTTTTGAAATCAATTTCGATAAAAACCATTTTTAAACGTTTCTTGCGTAAAAGTTGAACCATTGTTAAATTGTGTAAATGAAAACACAAAATACCCAATAACCGAAGCTATAAGGCATAATGTCATAATATATAGTGCATTTTTTAATCTTTTCATAAATTTACCTCATTTTTATGTTTGATTTTTGAAATTTTATCGTATAATAAGGGTAAGTGATTATTCACGACCAAGCGCGTAATGGCGCTTTTTTTTATTTTCTTTTAATTAATCTTTCATAGCGCTTTGGAAAAATTGTTCTATCATTGGGTTCTTTATAATGAATCTTGCTTAACTTAACAATTTTTGCTTTATGATTAACTCCGCTATAATGCTTGCTTTTTAATTGTTTTTTAGAAATTGGTAAAATATTACCTTTCTTTACATCATCCAGTTTACTAGCAATAAAAATATTATTACGAATACCATTTCTATTTACAAAAGTTGTTTCAAGAGATGTAATAGTTTCAACTCTTGCTGTTTTGTTTTTTGTTAATAGAACAAACAATAATGTCATGTTTATCACCATGAGTAGTAGTGATATTTAAATCATTATTACTCACTTGATAAACACCATTTACTTTGACTTTTCTAACTACATTAGTTGTAATTGCCATTACTTCTTACTCCTTTTTTTCTTCTTTTGTTTTGGTTTGATTCTTTGGTTTGCTACTCCTATAGTTGCACCTACTAGTTTTGTAGTTGAACTTAAGACAGGCCAACAAAGAATCACAACTAGAATCACAGCTAAAGCAACAGCAAAGGGAACCATATTCTTTAGAATATTATTGCTGACTGATTTAAACCAAGTCCACCAATCAACTATATTATCAATTAACAAATCACCTAAAGTATCAAAAGGAACATTCTGAACATAAATACTAGAAGTATCTTTAGGAATATCAAGAACATTCATTTCAAAATCTTGATTATTCGTTCTAAATTTCATCCATGTTATTAAAGATTGCTTAATCTCGTGACACTTAGTTTTACTAGTAACATTTTGTCCAAGCAACCAAGACCAACCATCACTACTTAATTCATAGTCGCTAGATCTTAAAAATGAACCCACTCTAAAAGCCCATTGATATTTTTTTTATTACTTGATGTTCTAGATTTTTGAACATCATCAACAAAGTCTTTAAAGCCTTTATTTTCATCACCGCTTAAATTGGAAGTGTCTAAACAATTTTGTATATTTTCTAAATTATTAGGTTTCTCTTTCAATCTTCAATACTTTTTCAAATGTGTCTTTTGCCATGTTATTAATCTCTTTTAATGTGACATTGATTCTTTTAGTTGCCTCTTACTAAAAAATAGACTTATCAGAACTCTTACGAGTTTTAACAAGACTATTGTATAAAAATAAATCAAGAGTATTAAAAATTTTTCTTTAAAAGGTTGACTAAACACCCCTTTATGAGTTATTATAATTCTCGCTTGTTTTGGGTCTTTAGCTCAGCTGGTTAGAGCGTGCGCTTGATAAGCGCAAGGTCGATGGTCCGATCCCATTAAGACCCACCATTAAGAAATACAGCTCTCCGCAAGGAGAGCTTTTTTCATGTCATGAATCCAAAAAACAGAATTATTAACCATTATAAAGAAACTATCTAAGAAAATCTTCTATATTGAAAGTTTTCTCTTTTAAATCCTTAATTAATAAAAACGCTTCATAAAATGGAATAGTTAAAATTTTTCTTTCAGGGTCATATCCAAATCTATTTGAAGATATTTTAATACAAACATATAGCTTATTATGATTTTGAAAATTTGTAAGAGAATTTAAATTCCCTTTATTTTTCTTTACATCAATAGGTATTATTTTTCCGTTCGATTCTATAATAAATTCAAATTCAGAATCATCATGTCCTTTCCAATAAAATAATCTAAAACCTGCATTTGTTAATTCATTTGCAATATAATTTTCAAAGAATATTCCTGAAAGACTATTTCTTCCATCTCGAGTAATAAATGAAGTTGAGTTTATACCGCTTTGATATGAAAACATCCAACATCTGAAAGATATAATCGATATAGAGATTCATTTGTTTCAATTAACGGAACCGAAATTTGTTCTTTTACCAAGCAGGATTTTTTAATTAAAAAGGCAGTTTCCAACCATGTTATAGGATTAAACAACTCCCTATGTTTTGCTCTATCTTCAACTAATGAAGATTTGAAATTCTTTGATCCTTTGTTTAATTGTTTAAAAATACATTCAAATATTTTTATGATCGAACTATAGATTTTGGACTCGCTTGGTATAGTTCCATATCTGCTAAATAATTATTAGATAATTCACTTAATACATTCTTTGCTTCGTCAAATATCAATAGGCTTTTTTCATTAATAATAACACCTTTATCTAAAGATAAATATTTTAATATATCTTCAGGATTAACATGCTCTAAACAGTAATTGACAAAGTTATAATCAGTTCTACAATCAATAAATACATAATTGTTTTTGTAATAGGCTTCTGCGAATAATTCTTTTATTAAATATGATTTTCCTACCTGCCTTGCACTCCAAACCATCAAAGGTTTTCTTCTTGAATCTTTTTTCCATTTTAGCAGATCATCTAAATATTTTCGATACATAGCAAGTCTCCGTTTTTTTACCTTTTAATAATTATATTGTATGATTAATTGCACCTTTTCACTTCATATTCAAATTATCAAGTATTCTTTCTGTTTCTATCAGAATTAGTAACATAAAAAATAATCCAGGTAAATTTCTTTCTGAGATTCTGAAAATGCAATGAAAAACCCCAGGATCAGAAGACCCTGAGGTTTTTCTTCTATTTCAGAAAAATACTTAGCTTAGGCAGTAAAAGTGAAATCAAAGTAGTCAATACTGACAGCCAGCTTAGAAAGATCAAGCTTGAAAGTATGGGTTCCCTCAGTCAGAGTCTGACTTGAGACAGCTACTTCTTTCCAGTTGAACCAGTCATTACCGTCAGTTCTTCCTAAGGTAAAGGTCGGATCAGTAAAAGCAATCTGATTTCCGTCAAGATAGAGGGTGTAGTTATCACCAACGGCAACAGCTTCATACTTTGCTAATCCTAAAGTCAGATTCAAAGTAGCTGAATCCATATCGACATAGAAAGGAATTTCGATATAGCCGCCGGCAATATGTCCTAAGGACTTACCGCCGCTGGAACGGGAATCACTTTCAATTCTTCCGCCGGCACCGGCTGAATCAAAGCTAAGATTGTTGTAAGGCATCTCTACGCCTTCAACACGGACATTCTTAGCTTCACTGACAGCAAACATATCACCAAAACCGGTAGTGATGATCTTAAAGCAGTCAATATTGGGGCAGTCATTCTCATTGAGAGCCTTAATGGTCAGAGAATGATAACCAGAATCCATGACAGCCTTATTTAAAGTGACATGCTTCCAATTCCAGTACTGATTGGTATCAGTATGGCCGAAAGAAGTGTATCCGGTAGTAATTACTTCAGAATCAAGCTTGATTTCCAGCTTTTCATCAAGAGCAAATGAATCCTCGTATTTGGCCATAATTCCCGCTAATTCAACAGTAGCTTTCTCATCAAGATTGAAGGAAATTGAGAAAACGGTATTGGCTTTGACATTTCCGATAGACTTACCACCGCTAGTCAAAGAAGCAGCTTCCCCAGAAGGAGATTCAACACTGAATCCACCGGATTCAACGACCATATCCTCAGCTTCAATGGTATTGAAACCATTATCGGTAATCTGAATTCCTCTAGAAGCTACATCTCCATAATAGGATGCAGTAAGAACAAATGAATCAAGATTGATACCGTTATTGATAGCCTTATAGGTGAAAGTATGGAATCCCTTTGCCATGACAACTCCCTCTAATTCGATATCCTTCCAATTCCAGTAAGTATTGGTTTCAGAACTGCCGAAAGAAGAATAACCATTAGAAGTCACTTTCTCATCATCAAGAGTGAATTCTAAGTTAGCATCGACATCATAGGTATTTCCGGCATCAGCCATTCTGACAGTAGGAGAGATGAAAGCTTCATCTTTAAGATAGAAGGAAGCCTGAAGGACAGTGCCGGCACCGATACCACCGATAGACTTACCGCCACTAGCATCAGTAGCATTCTCAATCAGGGATTCTTTATCACGTCCGGCAGCAGCCAGATCCGGTCTGATGACTAAATCAGTCAGATCAAGGCTTTCAGCCTCGAAAGTAGTATCCCCATCTTGATCAATGACGCTATAGACAGTGTCAGCCTCACCATAGTCAGCAATGTCGAAAGCAAAATAATCAGCATTAGGCAAAGATCCCTGAACTTCAATAGTAAAGAGATGTTCACCAGCCTCAAGGATGGTATCACCTAAAAGAATATCTTCCCAGGGCCAGTAATCAGCAGGTGAACTATGTCCGCCGAAAACAGCATTGGTATTGTCTAAAGAAACACCATCAAGCTTGAAAGTAACATTGTCATCTAAGACAAATCCAGCATCATAATTAGAAAATCTTCCCTTGAAAGTAGCACGGCTAACTTCACCAGTGGTGAAGGCAATGTTCATGACAGAACCAGCAGAAACGCCTCTGATGGATTTTCCGCCGCTAGTCAAAGCCGCAGCATCACCAGAAGGAGATTCAACAAAACTCAATCCAGCATTTGCTAAATC
Source organism: Bacilli bacterium (assembly GCA_041670225.1). Taxonomy (GTDB): domain Bacteria; phylum Bacillota_I; class Bacilli_A; order RFN20; family CAG-288; genus Enterosoma. Next base: position 15,795 of record JBAXZU010000013.1, read on the forward strand.
CGAGCGGAGATTAGCTTCGGATAAGTCAAGGTCTTCAGCCTCAACCTTATTTGAACCATTCTCAGTGGCATGGAAAGCTATCGGATCAAAGACAGTGACTTCTAAAGTACCTTTCTTTGTTGAATCCTTGATAGAAGTAGCAGTGATAGTGACTGTTCCTTCCTTAATACCAGTGACAACACCATTTTCAACAGTAGCAATTTCAGCTTCAGAACTACTCCAAGTAACAGTCTGTTCATCACAATTGCTGACAGTAGCAGTCAAAGTGATAGTCTTTCCGATGGCAACCGACTGATCACCTTTGACTTCAACCTTGATTTCCTCCACAACGGATGGTTCAGTAGAAATTTCAGTAGATGGCTCAACTGAAGGCTCGGTTGAAGGTTCAGTAGATGGTGTAGTTGATGGTTCAGTAGATGGTGTAGTCGACGGTGTAGTGGAAGTGGAAGTAGAAGTAGAAGAGGTTGAAGTGCTTGTAGAAGTACTAGTCGAAGTACTAGTTGAAGTTGATGAACTGACTGATGTACTAGTTGTCGCACAGCCACCTAATGCCAAAACAGAAATAATAGCTAATAGCGAAACTTTTTTTAGGGATAAAGACTTTTTCATGTTTCCTCCTTGTATTCCTAAGGCTCTCGATACGAGAAGCCCTTACATTATCTAAATGGCTGAAAGCGATTACAAGGCTAATTGCAAAATCTTTGTTTTTGAAATCAAAATCTTTGAATTTTATATGTTTAGTCACAAAATGGCTATTTTTTAACGCAAGTTTAAGCTTTTTCGGTCATAATAGTCTTCTGGTAGGCATTTTGAAAAAGATTGTGCACTGAAAATGAAAGTTTTTGAAAAATTGCTTGTAAGCGCTTGAGTTATTGTGGAAAATACTATGGCCAGCCAATAGTGGCGGCAGAAAGTAGGGAAAATAAAACATATGAAACATTCAAAACTATTAATGATGCTTCCTCTATTATTAGGATCATCCGCACTCGTATCTTGTGGCGGTGGTCTTACTTCAGCCAGCAGCGAAGCTTCAACTTCAACTGCACCTTCAACAAGCACTTCAACCGGTGGAGGCTTCTCCTTCATTGCTCCAGAAACTTCAACCGTTTCTGCCTCTCCCTCAGTATCAACTTCCGTTGAGCTTGATATTGAAGTCATGGCCACAATTGATAAGGATGGCGACTACACTGTCGAAGCCGAAGACTGCGACACCTCTGGCTGCACTCTTCAGACTGGATGTTCTTCCTTCTTTGAAATTCCAGGAGAACAGTATCCAACCAGCGGAGGAGAATGCATTGCCTGTATCTCTGCTCCTAGCATCTTAGCTTATCGGATTGACTGCAAGGATGAATCCGATATCACTTTCTATACTGTCAGTGCCAAATACGAAAATCCCTGGGATCTTGATGCCAATGTTCAGTACTATCTGGATGAAGGAGAACCCTTTGTCACAGGTTACACCTCCTTTGGAAGAGGTGAAAGCAATGATTGGTACAATTGGAAAACTGTTAAGTTAGGAACTATTCATGTTGATGCCGGTGTCCATCAGTTCAACATCAAAGTCAACAGTGCCTTCCCCAACACTGACTGCTTCAAACTCAGCGTCAGCAATTACGGCGTAACTAACGAAGCTTAATCACCAACATGAAACGAACAACATCAATCGTAAATCTTTCCGCGATTGTTATGCTCAGCGCCGTCCTCATAACGGCTAATGCTGTAGCATACAAATTCGCAGGAACGATAGATTTATATTTGTCAAAATCCACCATTGACTACAATTCCGAAGCTGCTACTGAAGCTCTCACACAGGGAAAATCCTTAGCTCGCGAAATTGTCGAAGATGGTCAGGTTCTTCTCAAGAATGAGAATGGATGTCTTCCAGTCACCAGCAACAAAATCAATATTTTTGGCTGGGGCGGCTGTGATAATGGTTTTCTCTATCAGGGCGGAGGTTCAAGTGAAGGTGGCTACTCAGCCGATAAAGTTTCTCTTTATCAGGCTTTTAGAAATACCGGATTTGAAATCAACGAAGATTTGGCAAATGCTTATAACAACCTTTCCTACCGAAGAGAAGGTGCTCCCGACCAGGATCAGTTCTCTACCTATTTCCGTCTGTATGAGCCAGGTTCTGATTTCTACACTTCCGAAAGAATGAATCAGGCTAAGAATTTTTCGGATACCGCCATTATGGTCTTCTCAAGAAGAGCTACCGAAGGTGATGACCTTCCCAAAGTTCAGTATGATGAAAACGGCAATCAGGTCAATTCCAGAAACTATCTGGGATTATCTGACAAAGAAGCCATCATGGTCAGCAATGTCACCGCTAATTTTGATAAGGTCATTGTCCTCTTCAATACCTCAGCCCCAATGGAATCCGGATTTGTCGATTATGACGGCATTGATGCCGCTATCTCAGTCGGCTATCCTGGCTACTATGGCACAACTGCCATTGCAGAAGGCATCTGCGGATTAGTCAACTATTCCGGACATTTGGTTGATACTGCCGCATATTCCTTAAATACTTCTCCTACCTATGTTAACTGCGGAAACGAGGCCACCCATACCTATTCAGGACGTGGTGGAAAATACACTGATTACGCAGAGGATATCTACTCTGGCTACAAATGGTATGAAACTGCTGATGCTGAAGGCTATTGGGATAATCTCTATCTTAATTCCTATGGTCATGACCGCTATGGCTATGATGCTGTGATTCAGTATCCATTCGGATACGGACTAAGCTACACCAACTTCTCCTGGGAAATTGAGTCAATAACTGTCGGAACCGGAGAAAATGCCATTGAATACAGCGAAAATTCAATAATCAAGGCAGATGACACTCTTACCTTCAAGGTCTGGGTTGAGAACACCGGATCAGTCAAAGGAAGAGATGTCGTCCAGCTCTATTATTCAGCTCCCTACACCAAGGGTGGAATCGAAAAATCTTCTGTCAGATTAGTTGACTTCCAGAAGACCGCTGTTATCGAGCCAGGTGTCGGAGAAGAACTCACCTTCACTACCCGTGCCTACGATTTAGCTAGCTATGATACCTATGACAAAAACAATAATGGCTTCATGGGATATGAGCTTGAAGGCGGAAAATACAATTTCTCCTTCCGAACCGATTCCCATAATGTCAAAAAAATGAAAAACAGTTCTGATACCGTCAATCTCATTGTCCCAACCGAAGGCTATAAGTTCACCAAGGATCCGGATACCGGAACCGAAGTGAAGAACAGGTTCACAAATTACACAAATACGACCTCAGGAGCTGTTTCCACCTGTGATGAACCCCAGGCCCTCTACGCACTTTCCATTGACGGAAATGATTCAGATGCCTCTTACAATCAGGGAATCAAATATCTGACCAGAGCTGATTTTGCCAATACCTTTCCAACAGAAACACCAGTCAGAAATATGGGCAAAGACATGTACGAAAATGTCTTCCGAGTCCATGATCCTCTCATTGATGAGAATGATGTTATGCCAACCACCAACAATACAGCACCAGGACTTACTCTCCAGGATGTCAAGGGACTTGACTATGATGATCCCAAATGGCAGACCTTGATTGAAGAATTAAGTGTCGATGAATTGGCTACCCTTTCTGCCCATGGCGGTTTCGGAACTGATGCCATCGAAAAAATCGGCAAGGCCAAAGCCACTGATTCAGACGGCGGCACCGGATTCACTTCCTCAGTTGCTTCCGGGGATGGCGGTCATGCTACTAAATACCCAGCTGCCTCGGTCTTGGGTCAGACTTGGGATTGGAAGAAAGCCTATAAATGGGGAAATGCTATTGGAACTGAGGGACAGGCTCTCAATATCCAAGGCTGGTATGCTCCAGGATGCAACGTTCATCGTTCACCTTTAGGCGGAAGAAACTTTGAATACTTCTCCGAAGACGGCATTATGTGCGGTGTCATGTGCGGATGGACAGTCAAAGGCTGCACCGATAATGGTGTCTATGCCTATATGAAGCATTTTGCCGGAAATGATTCCGATGCTGGAAGAAATGGTCAGTTCAAATGGATGACTGAACAGTCATTAAGAGAAAACTGGGCTAAACCTGGTGAACTTGCCACGAAGATCGGCAATGCTAACGCCATCATGGTCTCAGTTGACCGTATCGGTTCAGTCAGAGGAACCGGAAGTTATGCTCTTCTCACCTCTCTCTTAAGAGATGAATGGGGATTCAGAGGATCTGCCATTACCGATTACTATCAGGGCGGAAACGTCAATGATATTGATGAAGGCATCCGCTGCGGAAATGATCTTGCCCTCCATCCTTCCGGAACCAAAGCTCTCTTCAACGATACTTCCTCAGCCACAAGCGTCATTGCTCTTCAGAATGCCGCCCACAATATTCTCTACACCTACATTGATACCATCTATCGCACCGAGACTAATACTGGAATTGACTTATCAGGAAGCACTGGTGTCAAGAACACCTCGGATAGCGGAACCTGGTGGAGACCAGTTCTTATCTCGGCTGATTGTGTCATTGCTGTTGGATTTGTTGCCTGGGCCGGATTAGCCATCTACTTCACTTGGTTCAGAAAAAAGCGTCAGTTACCGCTGGATAAGGAATAATTGATATGAAAGAAAATACAAAACTGGGAATATTCCAATCAGGTGCCTTTCTTGCCTCTTTGCTAGCCCTTATCTTCACTGCCCTTCCGGGATATTTTGAAACCGGTTATGGCAATCTGACCATCCTTCAACAGATTTTCGGAAATGAGAAGACTGAATTCAACATCATTCTTCTATTAGCCTTCATTCTTCTTATTATTGGATGTCTGTTAGCCGCAGTCTTAGCTGTCTTATGCTTTCTAAACAAATTCAATTCCGATAAACTCGTTACCATATTATCTATCGTCAGTGCTGCCTTGATTCTTATCGGAGGAGTCATTCTCTCGCTTTCAATCTTCATCACCGGACTAGACAAATCCAACTCGGAACTGGGATTCATCCAAGGCAACTGGGGATTAGGCATTGGAAATATACTTCTTCCGATCTTCGCTCTCATTGCCATTGGCTTATCATATCCTTGTTGCATGATTATCCCTCACCATAAGGATTTAGCCGACAAATCCAAATAAAAACCATCAGCATCCGTTTGGGTGACTTGTAAATACAAGCCACCCTTTATATAATTTAGATAGGTGGAATATGATAAATATCGCAATTGTCGAAGACGAGAAGAAAGAACAGGAATTACTTGCTTCATACTTCAGCAAATTGTTCAAAGAATCCAACACTCAGTACACTTCTGAGTTCTTTTCTGATGCTGAATCATTCCTGAAAACTTTTGCCTACAGCAAATACGACCTAATCATGATGGATATCGAACTTCCGGGAATCAATGGCATGAAAGCCAGTTCCGTTCTCCGTGAGATTGATCCTGATGTTGTTTTGATTTTTATGACCAATCTTGCCCAATATGCCATTGATGGATATAAAGTCAAAGCTACTGATTACATCGTCAAACCAATCGCCTACTGGGATTTCGAGAAAAGGATTTCGACTATTTCAAAAAGAATCGAATCCCGAATAAAAACAAAAATTGTCATTTTAGAGAATGATAAGAAAATTGTTGTTCCTATGCGTGACATCTTCTATATCGAAGTTTCCGGACATCAGGTCATCTACCATACCTTAAATGGTGATTACCGTAACTACACTTCCCTTAAAGAATTAGCTCAGCAGCTGGTCGGATCAGGCTTTTCCTTATGCAACAGCTGTTTTTTGGTAAATCTGGCTTATGTCGAAAGCGTTGAAGGATATACCGCTGTCGTTCATGGTGATAAACTTCTGATTTCTCACCCTAAACGTAAGCCATTCCTTAATGATTTGAATAAATTCTACGGTGAATTATGAACTTCTATCCCATATCAAGTCTCTTCTTCTATCGACTGATCTTTATGGGATGGCTGATTTTTGCTGAAGGATTATTCTTATATAAACTCTCAAAAAGAAATCATTTTGCTCCCCGTGTCATCATTGCCATCATCCTCTGTTTCGGATTTGCTTTAGCCTTTCCGATTCCAACACCTAATGCCTTTTATTCCATGTTTATGTTCTTTTGCTTCTTTGGCTTCACCATGGGGATGGCTATTTTCTGTTTCCAAGCCAACTGGAAAAGTATTCTCTTCTCAGTCATCTGTGGATACACTGCCGAACATATAGCCTATGAAACCTATTTTGGAATCGCAAACTTTTCCGGAATCATCAACAACGGATTCAATGGTCTCTATCAGACGGACACCATCTCGCTTTTCTCAGGACCCGCCGATACTCTGATTTATTTTTCTTCCTTCTTCGTGGTTTATTGGCTGATATTTGTTGTTTTTGTTATGAAGCTGAAAAAAAGATTCGAATATCAGATAAAAAACAATAACTCCGCTCTTCTAGT
>JBAXZU010000014.1:0-20261 GCA_041670225.1 Bacilli bacterium
ATAGAAGTACCGCTCATGTTGTCATAACCGGTAAGTCCGCTGTTTTCACCGACAGTAGTAGCTTCAACAGCACCCATAATATCAGAACCAGGAGCAGAGATAGTCGGGACAAGATCAAGATTAGCGGAAGAACCATCGGAAGAGAAGGAAGACATAGTATGTCCATCCGGAGCATCTTCCTGAACGTTAGTGGCTAAGGAAAGCTTTCCGTATCTATCAGTACCGGCACCAGCCTTGAAGACATCGCCCATGGACTGGAAGACAGAAACGATAGGGAATTCAGGATTGTGATCGTTGAAGTCAAAAGAGAAGTTGAAAGTAGTGGAAGAGTTGTTGTTGACAACGATAAGACCAGAAGCACCAGCCTTCTGAGCATAAACGTACTTGTTGTAGAAGGTTAAGTCACCACGGTTGACGACAACAACCTTGCCCTGACAATCAAGTCCGGAATAATCAGATTCAGTACCGAAGCCTCCGACATAGACATAGTCAAGGTCGGAACCAGTGATTAAATCAGTGAACTTATGTTCGGTATCATAATGAATTGAGCTGCCAGTCTTGTTGACAACCTGATCATCATAGGAAACAGCAATATCAGCAGCACCTTCACCCTCGCCTCTGACAAGCATGATGGAGTCATAGAAGGCTCTGTCATTAGCAGTGGCGGCAACAATGTTGGCATATTCATCAGTTAAGGAACTATTGCCAAGAATACCGGTTTCAACAACATCGGTAGTCCAGTCACCATAACCCTTAGTTCCAGTGAAAGAACCTTTTCCGTCATTACCGGCAGCATAGTTGACGATAACGCCAGCATCAGCACAGGCCTTAATGGCGACATTAGTAGCATCAGAAACGTTATCGGAGCTTTCATCAAGAGGTGAACCTAAGGAAAGGTTGACAGTATCAATACCTAACTTAGCAGCATCCTCTAAAGCTTCAATGATATCAGCATCATAGGCACCTGAATTGTTATTGTTGAAAACCTTGAAAATAGCTAACTGAGCATTAGGAGCAACACCCTGGAAATCTTCACCATTGGCAGCAGCTAAAGAAGCGACATGGGTACCATGTTCGCTGGCAGCACTTCCGCCAGTAGGATCAACATTGTTATCATCATCGGCATAGTCAAAGGCAAAAGCAACCTTTTTGTTGATTCTGACACCAGTTTTTCCGTTAAGCTTTGTCTTTACAGCAGCCACCTTTTCAGCAGAAAGAACATCAACTACATCTTCGGAATCAACAAAGGCAGCACTATTGCTGGCTTTGCTTCCGGCGCTTGTTCTCTGAGCAGTGCCTTCAACCTGATTGAGGTAAAGACCGGTATCCATAATACCGACAGTAACACCTTTTCCACCCTTGGATTCTTCAGTGGCAGCACCATTAGCAGCTAAAACGGCCTTAACGTCTTCGCTGGTAGCTGACATAGATTCAGCGGAATAGTTTTCAAACTTCATAGCTTTGATTTCGTCTTCGGTTAATTCACCGGTTCCTAAAGCAGAAGCCTGATCAGCAGTTGGTCTGGCATAGCCCTTGGACTCAGCAACAGAAGCAACACCGCTGATCTTAGAAATGACATCAGCTATAGAATCATAGGTCTTAATAGCGAAGCCGTTGATCAATGTGTCGTAAGTGTTGGTGATTTCGTAGTTTTCGTTTCCAACCAAATAATCGAGCTGATTGAGAACAGTATTTCTATTCTTAATGGCGTTAACATTATCATGGGCAATATCGCCTGCAACTGAGACAATGTAGACTTTCTGATCGTTGTTTTCAATCGTGTAATCCTTTGGTGAAGTGAGAGCAGTAGCAGCTCCGACACCAAGAATTGAAGCGATTGTTAGTAATGACTTAATTTTTTTCATATATAACCCTCCAAAAATAAGGCTTTATTATTCTATTTGTGAAAGACAATAAAAGAAAGTAAAGTTTTTTTAATATATATATAAATTTAATGTTTTTTCAAGCAATTTTTGGATGTTTTTTTGGTTTTTGTTTAGTTTTTTAGATTTTTTACCAAATTTTAAAAAAATCTCACAACTAAAACTTTTTTGTGTAAACGCTTTCAAATTAAAAGCCTATCCTTATTAATATAAGAACAGGCTAAGAGTACTATCTTACTAAAAAAAGCAAAATTTACGAATATTAAGCTTTCATCAGTTCCTTAACAACAGGAACCATGGCTTCCATTTCTTCTAGGTCGACATATTCGTATGGACCATGACAGTTATAGTCACCAGTTCCTAAATTAGGACAGGGAAGACCCATGAATGAAAGCTGGCTTCCGGTAGTTCCACCTCTGATAGCCTCATAAGAATAAGGCATATTGAATTTGTTATATACTCCTTCAATTTCTTCTTTAATTTCAGGATATTTATCTAAAACCACTTTCATATTATGATAAGAGTTTGCAATATCAAGAACAATAGCTTCATAACCGATTTTCTCATTCATTCTTTTAGCAGTGAACTTAGCTAAATCGATCATCTGAAGAATCTGAGCCTCATCAAAAGAACGGATAATATAATCAGCGGTAGCTGATTCTTCGGTACCCTTAATATCACAAAGATGGAAGAAAGGTTCCTTGTCAGTAGTCTCTTCCGGTCTTAAAAACTGAGGAAGAGCGTTCTGGAAGTTCATCAGAACGACAGAAGCATTAACCAACTTGTCTTTGGCATATCCCGGATGAATGCTTTTTCCGGTAACTGAAACTTTCATGCTATAAGCAGTAAATGACTCAATTGAGAGGGCAGTGATATCGCCACCGTCAACAGTATAGCCATATTTGGAAGTAACCTTATCCATGCTGACATGCTTAGCATCAGCACCGATTTCTTCATCAGTGGTGAAGATAATTTCTAAAGGTCGATGTTCGGTATTGCTTTCAAGAATTTCGGTAAGGGCAGTCATGATGATAGCAATACCGGCCTTGTCATCACCACCTAAAAGGGTGGTTCCATCAGTATGGATGATGTGATGATTAAGCTGATGATCAAGACTTGGGAAATCCTTAGCTGAAAGAACCATATGATCATTCAGTCTGATATCCTTGCCATCATAGATAGTGATAGTCGTCTTAACATTCTTATCAGAAGCCTGGGGTGAGGTATCAACATGGCTAAGCAGAGCAATTCTGGTCTTAGTTCCGGTTCCGGAGAACTTAGCATCAACAACACCAAACTTATTAATGAAGATTTCTTCAGGATTCAAAGCCTTAAGTTCTTCGTAAAGCATCCGAGAAAGAACTAACATCTTAGGATCAGAACAGCTATCTTCCTTTTCTTCACCGGCTGTGGATTCAACAGCCACATATCTCAAAAATCTTTCTAATACATTCATTTTTGGTATTCTCTTTCTATTTCACGTGAAATGCTTTCTTATTTATCGATAATCCTGTAAATATATCGACATTCATAATACTTTGCCCGGAAATTATAGGTTAAGGCAAAATTACCCTGTCCAAGTCTTGATTCAGCTAATTCAGCTTTGTTCAGTCCTAGACTGTCAATAAGCTGAGGACCGACATGAATAGTTCTGTTAATCATCGTATCTATGACAGCAAAGGAATTGAGTTCTTGCTTAATAGCCATCATCTCAATATCTTTGGTTTCACTGGTAAGCTTATCAAAATCAAGTGAACGCTGTCTGACTCTGGCCATAACACTATCAAGGATGATAATAGCATTGAAGGAACCACGTTTCTTAAACTCACTACGATAGGAATTAAGAAGAATAGCATAGTGCATTGCTTCTTTCACAGCATTGGGATTTGTTCCGTCATAGGTCAGGAACAGATAATCCTTGCCAGAACGGATAGCCAAAGAAGATAGGGGTGAGCATCTGACAAAGCTTCTTTCAACAAATGCATAGAATTCATTAAGAAGAATAGGGTCAGGAGTTGAAGAAGCAACACCTGTAAACTTAACAAAGATGTAAATCAGTTTTTCTTTCGCATCTGGATTATCGGTGATAACTTTGATTGACTTATTGAAATCATATGGATTAGTAATAAAGTCTTTAGAAATCAGTTGTCTGCCTTTGTCAGTTTCAGTAAAGGTGAACTCATGGCCGTTAGACATAAACGGCTTATCAGCAGTGATATCAGCCATTGACTTATAATTAGCAAGAATGACATTATCGCCGGTCAGAGGTTTAGTCTCATCAATAGCCTTAATATCCCATCCATACTGGGAATGATGGTTTTCATAGCAATCAAGACGGATTTCCCTTCCGGCAAAATCAGTCGTTTCATAGATTTCTTCACCGAACTGGGAAACAAAGAAATCTTTGGCTTTGATGAAATCGGGATCATTTTCCCGGTCAGACTGTGAAAGCGAGTATTTCTTAAACCAATCAGAATGTTCTTTTTCAGCATTCTTTAAGGCATCATAAGAAATTTTGATATTGTTATCGGCCAAATACTGACAGAAATCATCGTAGAATTCTTCTTTTCCGTCATTCTTATAGAATTCAGCCATTTGATTGTAACTATCAGCTTCCAACTGCAGTGAGCTGATCTGTTGCTGAAGTTCAGCTTCAGAGGCAGCTTTCTCTTGGCCTAAATCATCGTAGGCACCCTGAACCAATTCTGCTTTTATTTTATTTTCGTTGCAGGATTTAGATAATCCGAAAATCAGCCTTGCCTTTTCTTTTTCTAAATCTTCAAGACCATAAGCATAATGCTTAAGCTGAGCATTCTCGGTTTCAAGAACATTGTTCTTATTGGTTTCAGACTCAAGATCAGCTGTCAGCTTTAAAGCCTGGTTCTCAGCATTCTCTTTGTCAGCAATCAGATGTTCTTTCATCAGTTCAGTTCTAGCAAACTCAGCCTCACGGAATTTCAAAGAATCAAAATTCAGTTTTATTTTTCCATTCTCAACTTTAAGGGTTTCATTAAGCTCTTTTTCTTCTTTAAGAGAAGCATTCAATGCTTCTAAATCTTTACTTAATGATTCCGATTTTGATTTGATATCAGCCAAATCAATAGCATTAATATTCAGGCTATTCTTTAAAGAAGCATTTTCTTCTGAAAGAAGTGTGACCTGCATCTGAAGATTATCTTTTTCATTCTTCTCAGTCTGGATTTCCTCATTGAGAGAGTGATTCATGCTGAGAACATCTTCTAATTGTGATTTAAGTGAATTCAGTTCCTGCTGATTAACAGAAGCATCAACTGTTTCATTAAGAGAAACAACAGTTTCTTCCCTCTTGCTTTCAGCAACAGGAGATTCTTCAGCCTTCTTTTCTTCAAATACTTCGGTTTCTGAAATAGTAGGTTTCTCTTCTTGGTATTCAGGAAGAACCCAGTCATTATTGACAGAAGTAGGTTCAGTAACAAAGACATTTGATTCGTTATTGATGATAACTGAAGCTTCAATAGGATTGCTGCTTTCTTCAAATATTACCGGATTATCTTCTTCCTGAGGTCTAAGTCCATTGGAATTCAGTAAATTGATTACAACACTCACTGGCTTAATTCCGTGATTTCCAAAATTAAGGAAATCCTCAATTTCCTGATCGTAGCCAGTTTCTTCGGTTGTTTCCTGTTCAACAGGCTTTTCTTCAGCGGACGGAATATCTTCGGTTTTAACTTCTTCGGTTAAGACTTCTTCAGGCTTTTCTACTTCCGGTTCAGCTTGGACTGTTTCTTCAGTTGAAACTTCAGGAAGAGTTTCTTCTTCCGGTTCTTTTTCGATAGTAAAGAAAGACTTAGAGAAAGGAATAACAATTTCCTCTTCTTCGTCATTCTCAGTATTCTGAGTTTCTACCGGCTTTTCTGAAACTGTCTCAGTTTCCTCAGCAATAGTCTCGGTTTCTGAAGCAAAAGCATTGGTTTCCTCAGAAGACTCACTAGCCTCTTGAGACTCATCTGATTCTTCCTCATCCTGATCTTTTTCTTCAATGACAAAACCAGAATAATCAGGGTCCTGATTAATATTGGCAGTTGGATCAAAAACAGGTTTTTCTTCCTGTTCTTCAGCAATACCTAAAGAAATATTTCTTCGGTGATTATTTAAGTAAGGATCCTGATTATCTTTGCTTGGATCCATTGAAACGGGATTAGATTTCTCAGTCGTATCATAAATACAGAAAGTTCCGTATTTCTTTCCTTTTCGGACTTCAAAAGAAAGCTTTCCGATATTGAAAGAGGTACGTCCATTTCTGATACCCATAGTCAATAAGGAAGTAATGACTAAATTGCCATTCTGTGAGTTACCGCCCAGATATAAAGGTTGCTTAATATCAACATCCCAACCAAAACCTCTATCATTATTCTGATAGTCTTCTCTTCTCATTTCATGAGCCGCATAATCAAATGCTGTCTCATGATTTTGATAAAGCTCATCCCAGAGCTGTATTGCTTGTTCTTTTTTCATTTTTCTATTCCTACATATACATTAAAAATTATATCAGTTATTGACACTGGAAATCAGCAAAAAATGATAGTTTTCGAATTCATTTTCAAAACCTCAGGATTTTTCTCGGAATTTTCAAAGAAGAAAAGCAAAACAACAGAAAAGCCTTCCTTTTCAGGAAGGCTGGTTCTTAATGTTTTTTAGAAAAGTCCGCTATTCTTCAGAAGTATCTCTAAGTCAGTACCCTTAGTTTTCTTCAAAACTTCTTTGACCAAAATCTTTTCCTTCAAAGATAGTTCAGTATCAGCCAGCTTCTTTTTATCAAGAGCATAATAGCAGGCCTTAAGAAGTTCTCTGACATCATACTTGCTTCCCCAGACTTCCGGAACTCCTCTATCAACATTCAGAAGAGTATAAACTGATTCCATGCCGGTTCTGATTGAGTATTCGGTAGTGAAAATAGTGTCTCGTGGAGTCTCAGCAAACTGTCCGATGAAGGCAAAGTTAACAGCACCCTGAGGAACAACCTTAGGTCTATCAGTTTCTTTTCTCGGTTGGAAGAAAGCATTGATATATGGCATATAGCAAGTTGTGGTGTTACATCTTTCAGAAGCATATTCCTTAATTTTGTTCTTATCCATTCCAAGATGATACAGCCATTCTTCACATACTTCTTCTCCAGTACAGTTTCTCATGGCTTTCTTAACATAATTTCCCGGTTTGTTAGTTGATAAAGAATAGACCCAGATCAGAACAGATCCTTCCTTCTGAGCCTTAAACTGAGGCTGACGGTTGATGGTCCAAGACAAATACCAATTATCAGTGCTATCCTTGACTGTGACAATACCGCCGGTAGTTACTTTTCCTTGGCGTGGGTCACGTTTACAAACGCCGATGATTTTCTGAATGATTTCCTCATCGCTTGTTTCGATAGTGGCACTCATCCAATTAGTAGCTTCCGTATCATTACAGAAAGCCTCAGGATTTCCGAAATCATCTGATTGTCGGCTGATGGCTTTCCAAAGATCCCAGGATTCGCCTTCACCGTTTTTAATTCTGGATAAATCACAGACTGTATTCTGATCTCCATAGCAAGAAGTATCAGTACAACAGCCGTTAGTAATGAAAACCAAATCATTTTCATCTAAATCAATTGTTTCTTGCTTACCTCCTTAACATAAAGAATTTGTCTGGCAATTTTTTTATCTCCGTCAATATCAAAAATAACATTCTTGACATTATATCCAAAATCAATCTTGACACCATGAGCCTGAAGATATTTCACTGTCGGAAGAATCATGGACTCATACTGATTATACTTAGTGAATCTTAAAGCACTGAAATCCGGAAGTCCGTCAATATGATGAACATAACGGCAGACATATCTCTTCATTTCTAAAGCACTTGACCATCTCTGGAAAGCAAACATGGTCTGCCAATAAAGCCAAAAATTAGTTGACCAGAAGGATTCCGGAAGAATATCGGAAATCTTCTTTCCTTCTAAATCCTTTTCTGGAGTCAGGAAAAGCTTAGAAATAGCTAAAGCTGATTTCTTATCTAAATTGAATTTCCTATCGGTATGGGCATCTTTTCCACAGTCAATGCTGGCACGGCATAAGGAATAATTAGGATCTTTCTTATTAAGCCAGTAATATTCATCTAGAACTGAAACATTTGGAGTTTCAATAGAAGGAATATCACGGAACATATCCCACATGCATTCGAAATGATTATCCATTTCTCTTCCGCCACGCATATAAAAACCTTTAGTGATATCTTTTCTTCCATCACAGGATCCACCAGCTAATTCGAGTTTTTCTAATAGGTGAATGTTCTCACCTTTCATCTGACCATCACGGACCAAATAGAAAGCAGCAGCTAAACCGGCTAAGCCGGTTCCGATAATATAAGCACTCTTCTGATCAACCCCTTCCGGTTTCTCAGGACGAGCATAGGCTTCATAATTTCCAGCTGAATAATACATTTTGAATTACCTCCTTTGTATTATGCCTAGATTGTATTTCTGGAAATTTCAAAAATAAATTTACATTATTTTTTACGTGTAAAGTTTTTTGACAAATCCTTTTACATGTAAAAATTTTAATATGAAGAAAATGCTATACTATTCTTAGTCAGATTATGAGTGAATCAACAGTAATATTATTGGAAAAAGCCTTAGTAACTCAACTGAGTTAAAAAACTTTAGATCGAATCACCGTGAAATCCTTATGTCAGGAAGTAAAAATTACCAGACAGGCTTTTTACTATCATTTTGATGATATTTATTCCTTGTTAGAAGAAATCTATCGGAACAAAGCTCTTTCGACTATTGGTGAAAACCGGACATATGATTCCTGGGTTGATGGCTATCGGAATGTCTTCTCCGTTATGCTGCAATACAAAGACTTTGTCATTAATACCTATAAATCAATTTCTAAAGAATATTTAGAAATCTATCTTTATGATGTCACTTTCGATTTACTTTTCTCTGTTATTAAAGAAAAAGCGAAAGAATATTCGAATGTAACAATAGAACAGCAAAAATTCATTGCTCACTTCTATAAATATGCTTTTGTCGGAAATGTTCTGGATTGGCTAAAAAAAGACATGCAGAAGGATCCTAATGAAATCATCGATAATTTCTCTAAAATCATTCATGGTGATTTTGTTGATGCCTTGAAGACCTTCAATAGCGAGAATATCAGATAAGGAACAAAAAAGGATTACTAAATATGGAAACACTTGAATTGATGAGACAAAGACATTCAGTCCGCCAATATTCCGATAAACCGATACCCGAAGAGACCAAGAAAGCACTGCTTTCCTTAGTTGAAGAAATCAATAAAGAATCAAATCAGAATTTCCAGTTGTTTTTTGAGGAACCAGAAGCCTTTAATACCCTGATGGCACATTACGGAAAATTCTCAGGTGTTAAAAATTATTTGGCCTTAGTTTCTGATGATGAAGAAAAAGCAGGATATTACGGAGAAAAATTCGTTCTTGAATCACAAAGACTAGGACTTAATTCCTGTTGGGTAGCTATGACCTACGGTAAAAGAAAAGTCAAAATAATCAGTGACGGAAAACAGAAACTGATTTGTGTTATAGCCTTCGGATACGGGAAAAACTCAGGTATTCCTCATAGAAGCAAAGAAGTCTCTTCTGTTTTAAAAATCATCGGTGAAAAACCAGACTATTTGGATTTAGCAGCAGAAGCCTGTCTTCTAGCACCTACCGGAATGAATCAGCAGAAATTCATAATCACTTCCGATAATGGGAAAATCACCATATCAATCAACGGAAAAGGATTCTATACCAAGATTGATCTTGGTATCGTTAAGTATCATTTTGCTGCTATCACAGAAACAAAAAAATAAAGAATAAAAAACTGCAGTCAGGACCGAGTACAGACTCGATCTAGATATAACTGCAGTTTTTTAATTTGATTTTTAATTGTCCTAACTTAGGCACCAGTATGATTGACAGTTGAAGAAGGAACCAGATCAATCTGAATCTTGGCTACATATTCATTGATGGTAGTGTAGATAAGAGCACTGACAGCAGTTCCGAAAGTGAATTCCTGAGCCGGAGTATAGTCAGTGACAAACTGACCATTATCATCGTAATGCTCATAAGGAACATAAGCAGTTGAGTTATCAGTCCAATTGCTGTATTTCTTAAATTCATCAATAAATTCAGTCTTCTTGCTGGCAGCAACATCAGGAAGCGGATTATAATCCTTATCTTCATAATAGGTGCTGATTGAAACCCCGTCATCTTCACCATTAGAGTTGTAATGACTGCTGATATTCCAACCGTTTTCGGATCCAGAGGAAATATATGGCATAACAAAATCTTCACCGAAGTGTTCGACAAAGCTAGCAAGAGCGTCATCTGACCAGTCATTGTCACCTGATTTCATTTTTGAGAAATCAATGTCTATGACAGTAGAACCGATATTTGAAAAAGTATAAGAAATATGGCCGTTGGTTCCGAACTGGGAATAATCATAATCAATTGAAAGAAGATTGGTAAAGGAATCATCAAATCTGATCTTGATGGATGAGAAAATACTTGAATAGATATTTCCGTCATTAAAGGCAACCATTTCCGACATGACAGCCTTATAAGTTTCAAAGACAGGCGAATAACTACCATCCTCATTCTTAGAAAGCAAGGCACCTGAGAAATCAAAGGTTGGGAAATGATCATCAATAGTCTGTCCTTCAAAGAAATAGTCTTCTGTCAGTTTCTCAGTATCCTTATCATAAGAATAAACTGATACACCTTTATCAGACTGATAAACACTATCAATTCCATAGGAAGGGTTCTTCATCTTACTATTATCAGAATAGATTGCTTTATCAGTTACCTGATATTCAATAACATCTGTGATAGTAGAATTATCACTTGTGGAATAGGTATCTACATAATGAATTGTGTAATTATTGTCCTGAAGCTTCTTAAAAGCATTATTGACACTTTCATCGTAATCATGAGTTTCATAAGTGGAAATCTTGTCAATGGTTGTTGAACCTAAATCTTCAATGGAAACATCAAGAACAAAGGAAGTATAGGTCATGGTGTAATCGGAATAGATTTCCTTGGTCTTAATTGAAAGACCGGTAGGAATATAGTCATCATTGAAACTTAACTCGATAGATTCAAACTGACCGGCTGCAACTCCGTAACCAGCTAAAGTGATGAAAAGAATACTGTCGGTTCCAACTTCTTCAGAAGATTCAGTAATAGGATCAATGCCGACCTTGTTTCCGGAAACAGCAGTAAAACTATCATTATCAAAGAAATTGAAAGGATTGACTAAATAGCTGTCTTTGGCATCAAACTCAACATCAGCACCAGATAGTTGGTATTTACTGGTAGTGATAGTATTATGCTTATCAATAACATCGTAATAAGATAAGCCGTCTTCTCCTTTATAAATAGTATTAACAAAGGAAATAGATCCATCCTCATTTAATTCTTCACCAAAATACATATCTTCTGTACACTTAGTGACAAGAGTGGTCTTAGTAACAGTGGTTTCATTCTCCATCGGATTAGCAGCAAAGTTTTCTCTGACTGTCTTGGTCAGTGATCCTTTAAAAGTGATAGTTTGCTGTAATTCAGTAACCAATTTTTCAATAATCTGATCTGGGGTCAGGGAACTGGATGGAGTAGAAACAGAATCAGATACTGAATTAGAAACAGAATCAGATACTGTATCACTGACTATATCAGAAACTGTATCACTTGCAGAATTAGATTCACCAACAGAAGCTGATGGTGTCACATTGCAGCCAGTTAAGGCTATAGCAGATAAAATAAGCAGACTGGTTTTTTTAATATTCATATATACCTCCATAAGAAAAGCTATTATACATACAATTAGAATTTACTTCAATCCTTTTGCTTTTTGCTTAAGTCTCAAAGATAAAAATAGCAACGGAAAATATTAGAATAATCATCTCTATTTATTTTACATCTAAAATATAAATATCACTTATAAAATCTAAATTCTTTCCGAAATACAATCAAGAAACAATTTTGTTGCTTTTGAAAAGGTTTGATATTTTTTAGTGACAATATACAACTTGCCTTTGACCTCTGGATAAAGCGGTACAAATTTAAGAAGGCTATGTTCGGAAGTATCAACTAAATCTGATATGGATAAGGAGCATCCTAATCCTTTTTCAACCATATGTGTAGCATTATAAATCAGATTGTAATAAGCAACTATATTCAGCCGAGAAAAAGGCATTCCCAACCAATCAACAAGAAAAGAGGAATCCTGTCTCTGAGATGTCATAATAAAAGGAATCCCTTTTATGTCCTGAGAAAGAACCTTATCTTTATTTTGAAACAATGGATCATCCTTTCTGACCAGGATTCCAAAAATATCATAAAAAGGCATTTCCAGATAATCATGCTTTTCATCAAAATTTGGATTAATCAGTAAACCGATATCCAACAATCCTTTATCAATCCGATCAATGACATCGTTAGCATTGGCACTATGAACATGAAAAACAATATTCGGATGATTATCGGAAATTTCTTTCATGATTTTGGAAAAGAATGACATATGAACGGTTTCAGCACATCCCATAAAAATATTCCCAGAGATATCATTTTCATTCCCTAAGGAAGACTCAGTAGTTTCAATCAACTGGATAATCTGTTCGGCCTTGGTACGGAAATACTGACCATCTTCAGTCAAAGTAGTATTCTTATTTCCTCTGATTAGAAGTTTCTTTCCAAGCTTTTTTTCTAAATCAGCCATCTGCTTAGAAAGACTGGGTTGGGAAATATGAAGTATTTCAGCAGCCTTTGTAATATTCTGTTCTCTGGCAACAGCCAAGAAATATTCAATCAGTCGGGTTTCAATCATTTCCGTTTCCTCCTATTTCATTATATCAATTTTTGCGATAACTAAAATGAATATCAGATAATGCTTTATAAGTATTTTCTATTTCAAAATTCAATTGTTAGAATTAAAGCATGAATAAAAAGGTAACACAAATAGAAATCGGCTGCCTAAAGGATATTGGTTTAAACGATAACGAAATTGAAGCCTATATATCTAATGATAGCATCAGCAATCGAAAGAAAATCCTTACCGAACTTAGAAAGAGAATCCTTTCTAATATCCATGAAGAATACCGGGATCTTGAATGCATTGATTACCTCATCGATAGGTTGGATAAATAAAGCAAGTGAATTTCGATTAATTTCTAGGAAAAGAGAAAATACCAAATGAAAAAAGTCTTAATTATTTCAAGCAGTCTCCGAACTAATTCTAATTCTGAAATTCTTAGCAAAGCTGTTTACGAAGGAATACTGAGTAAGGGAAACCAAGCAGAAATCATCACTTTAAATGACAAGACTATCAATTTCTGCAAAGGCTGTCTTTCCTGCCAGAAAACCGGAAAATGCATTATTTCCGACTCTATGAACGAAATTAACGAAAAAATAATGAATGCTGAGGCAATTGTTTTTTCTACGCCAGTATATTTCTATGGTCTTTCCGGTCAGTTAAAAACTTTATTAGACCGGACCAATCCTTTATATATTAAGGATTACAAGTTCCGCGATATTTACCTGGTCTATACTTGTGCGGATGAAGAATTAGCGAACACAAAACCTGTCATTGATAGTCTTAATGGCTGGGTCTGTTGTTTCCCAAAATGCAGCTACAAAGGTGAATTCGCTGGTCTTGGTCTGACCGATCCTAAGGCCGCTAATAAGGCAGAACTAATCCAAAAAGCCCAATTGTTTGGCTCCAAAATTTAAAAGAGAATAACCAAAATGTCAGAAAAGAAAATAACTCAGACAGCCGGAAGAGATCAGTTAGGTCAGTTTGCTCCTGAATTCGCTCATTTCAATGATGATATTCTCTTTGGTGAACAATGGAACAATCCCGCCCTCAGCACCAAAATCAAATGCATGATAACCGTCACTTCCCTGATAGCCTCAGGAATCATTGACTCTTCTTTGAAATATCATCTCATCAATGCGAAGAACAATGGTGTCAGCGAAGAAGAAATAGCCGCCCTGATTTCTCAGGTTGCCTTCTATGCCGGCTGGCCCAAAGCCTGGGCTAGTTTCAATCTGGCTAAGGAAGTCTGGAACGAAAAAGCTTCCGTTCAATCCGAAAAAGACCGATTTCAAAATGAGATTTTCTTTCCCATCGGAAAAGAGAATACCGGCTTTGCTAAATACTTCACTGGTGTCTCCTATCTGTATCCAGTCAGTTTGAAAGCCGGAATCTTCAATGTTACTTTCGAACCCGGAACCCGAAATTTCTGGCATACCCATCATGCTAAAACCGGAGGCGGTCAAGTTCTTATCTGTATCGGAGGAAAAGGATATTATCAGGCCGAAAATGAAGAACCGATTCTCATGACTCCAGGAACGGTAATTGAAATACCAGCCAATGTCCGACATTGGCATGGTGCCAGTCCCTCTAGCTGGTTTTCCCATCTAGCTATTGAAATACCAGGAACCGAAACCTCAACTGAATGGGGTGAACCTGTCAACGAAGAAGAATATCAGACACTAAAATAGCATTGCCGGTTGGCAATGCTATTTCTTTATTTTGCTTCGATAATCTTATTTCCCCAAGCTTTCATGGCATCCAGAACCGGCTTTAAAGTAAGTCCGAACTCAGTCAGGGAATACTCAACCTTAGGAGGAACTACCGGATAAACCTTTCTTTCGATTATTCCATTATTTTCTAAGGTTCTCAGATTGGATGTCAGAACCTTCTGAGATATCGGAGCTAAGGATTTAAGTAACTGATTGAACCTTTTGGTTCCAGTCAGTAAATCACGGAAGATCAGGATTTTCCATTTATCCCCTAAATAGGCTAATGTAATTTCAACAGGACAGGCCGGTAAAGTTTTTCTATCAATCATTTTAAATTCTCACTTTATCAAGACTATATAAAAACACCGGAAAATAGTCAATAGTTCCCTTTTGGTAACTATAGCACTTTAAAGTACGTACTTATATTTTTTACTAGTTAGAAATACAATATCCGTGTACCTGAAAGCAATCGCGATGCTTTCTGACAATAAAGGATATAAAAAATGAATAAAGAAAATTGTAAGACTATTAATTTAGAAAAAGGCTTAATCAGCATCTATGAAAATAACGGAGTAAAGCTCTATGCCTACAAGACTAACGATTATATCGATGATGAAGTCTTCATTGTTGAGAAGAATGGTTTAGGAGTTTCTATTGAACTTCCCTGCTTCTATGACAACATCAAGGAATTAGAATCTTTCATTAAAGAAAACAACATCACTTTAGTTGCTAAACTGGTTGCTTACCATGGAGCCGGTGCTTCCTTCATGAAAGAAGTTAAGACCTACGGAACTGAAACTTCTATCAGCTATAACACCGTTGGCGGTGGAGCTGCCTTAGTCAAGAAGTTCACTGGTGCTTTCGGACCTATCTTTGATCCTGAAGTTGCCCAGGATGTCACAGTCCTTGCTGATGGAAAAGTGACTTTAGGCGGAATTGAGTTTGTTATCATTTCCAATAATGATGCCTACACTATCGAAATTCCAGAAATCAACTGTGTCTACACCCATATGTTAGGACATGACTGCCACTCCATCGTTGCCGGTGAACCTCATGCTGAAGCTATTATCAATGAACTCAACAGCTATCTTAACCGTGGCTTTGACTTCATCCTCACTTCTCACTATACTCCTGAAGATCAGAAAGACGTAAATACTAAAATTGCCTATCTCAATAAAGTTGAAAGCATTGCCCATACCTGTTTTTCTCAGGCAGAAATGAAAACTAAAATGGAAGAAGCTTTCCCTGAATATTCCGGTGCTAACTATCTAGATATGTCTGTCGGTTTCTTCTTCAGCAAATAAAAAGGTTTTTGGGAGAGGAGATATCCTCTCCCATATTTATTTAAATATATGACAAAAACAGAGTTCCTAAACACTATCATTAAAATAAAAGATGTTGCTTTAGCAACAGTCGATGAGAAAGGAAAGCCAAACAACCGAATCATTGATATAATGTATTCAGAAGATGACTGCCTCTTTTTTCTGACAGCCCGAGGGAAATCCTTTTATTAGGAAATAACTAAGACACCTTTTGTTTCTTTGACTGTCTGTCAGAATAAGAAAGCTTATTCCTTAAAAGGCCATGTTTCAAAAGCTGAAAGAAACTATCTTGGAATCCTGTTTGAAAACAATCAATTCATGAAAGAAATCTATCCTGAAAAAACCCGTGATGTTCTAGAAGTATTCAGGATTGATTCTTGGGTCGGTGACTTCTTTAATCTGAATACCAGACCGATAACCCGCTATTCTTTTTCTCATAACCAAGAAGAAATATCAGAAACTTTCATCATTCAGAAAGATAGATGTATCAGCTGTGGAAAATGCTTGAATGTCTGTCCTCAGAGATGTATACGTATTCCCGAGAAAGCCATCATTCAGGAAAACTGTCTTCACTGCGGAGCCTGTGAAGAAGTCTGCCCTAATAAGGCTATAAGGAGGCAAAAATGAACGAAGAATTCTTAATCAGCTATCTAAAAAAAGTCAATGGTATTCCAAACGACTTAAATATGAAAAGTCCGGAAAGCATCCGGGCTTTGATGAACATCACTATGCCTTTTTCACTCAGCGAGGAATACTATCTCAGACAGGACGAATATCTTCAGCAACGGCTGAAAAGCAAGACTATCATTGATGTCAAAGAATTTCCAAATCAAATATCTTTATACAGAGGGGATATCACTCTTTTGAAAGCTGATGGCATTGTTAACGCCTGCAACTCAAAACTGCTTGGCTGCTTTTCTCCATTACATGGCTGTATAGATAATGCTATTCATTCCTATGCCGGCCTACAGGTAAGAAGAGACTGCCTGAAGATGATGCAGGAACAAGGTCATGACGAAGCAAACGGACAATGCAAAATCACCAGTGGCTATAATCTTCCAAGTTCATTCATCTTCCATACTGTCGGACCAATTGCTTATGGACGTCCAACCGAATAAAATCGAAATGATTTAATAAACTGTTATCTAAGCTGCCTTAGAAAAGCGGATGAAATGAATCTTAAATCACTTGTCTTCTGTTCCATCTCAACAGGTGTCTATGGCTATCCAATTAAAGAAGCCAGTCAGGTTGCAGTCAGGACCGTCAGAAAATATCTCAAAGAAGAAAAATCAGATTTGAAAGTTATTTTTGATCTTTTCTCAGAAAAGGACTACCAAATATATGAAAACGCCTTATCAGAAAATTAAAGAATTAATTGATTCCGCCGATGCTATTGTTATTGGAGCCGGTGCCGGACTTTCAACGGCAGCCGGGTTTTCCTATTCCGGTTTAGCCTTTATGAAAAATTTCAAATATATGCATGACAAATATGGCTATACCGATATGTATTCAGCAGGTTTTCACATGTTTGACTCTCTTGAAGAATACTGGGGATACTGGTCAAAGTTTGTTTATCTAAACCGTTTCACGGATTCCGGTCTTCCGTTATATAAAAATCTCTTTTCCTTAATTAAGAATAAGAACTATTTTGTCATTACCACTAATGTTGACCATCAATTTCAGAAGACCGGATTTGATAAATCACGTCTTTTCTATACTCAGGGAGATTATGGTCTTTTCCAATGCAGTAACCACTGCCATGATTTAACCTATGACAATGAGGAAATAATCAGGAAGATGGTTGAACAGCAGATTAATCACAAGATTCCGACCGAACTTATTCCTACCTGCCCAGTCTGTGGTAAACCCATGAGCATGAACCTCCGCTGTGATGACTATTTTGCTGAAGATAAGGGATGGCATAAAGCTAAAGAACGCTATACAGAGTTTCTGTATGAGAACAGAAACAAAAAGGTTCTATATTTAGAATTAGGAGTAGGATTCAATACCCCGGTCATTATCAAATATCCTTTTTGGAGATTTGTTAAAGAGAACAAGAATTCAACCTACGTTTCTATTAATCTCAATAATGACTATGTTCCTGAGGAAATCAAAAATCAGTCAATTATCACCAATGATGATATTGCTTCTGCCCTTTCTAAAATAGAAGCCGAGTAATTATTTTCGACTTGTTTTCTCAATGATATAATAAAGAGAAAATAAAACACATAAAGCTAGCTGACTTCATCAGATTATTAAAAGAAGATTATATTCTAAGAAACATCTTAGCTTTAGCTTTCACCCTCATCAATGAACTATATCCGGATTTGTTTATTCTTCCTTTCGGAAACGGAGGAGAGGACACCCTTCTTTATGTGGAATATGCTAGATACACTTTCCGTATCTTCTTATCTCTGACCACCTTTACCTGTTTAATCAAAGTCAGTGCTATCTTCTTCCAATCAGTGGGTTCACCAGTGAAAACCATAATTTGTTCTATAAGCCGAGATATTATCTGCTTTGTCCCATTAGTCATCATCATTCCGATGATTACTGAACTCAGTAATCCCGGAAAAGGAATCGTCACCTTATTATTTGCTGCTCCAATAGCCGATGTTATCGGAATCATTGTTGTTGTCATCTTAACAATCCTGTATTTCAAATCACTAAATAAGAAAATCGCCTTAGACGAAGATGAACAGAATATCAATTCTCAAGCCACCTTGCTTCCTTCCAAAGAAGGAAAAATAATTGTTATCAATCGTCAGCATGGATCACAGGGAAGAGCTATCGGAATGCTCTTAGCTCAGAAACTGAATGTTCCTTTCTACAGCAAAGACGTCTTAGCCATTGTCGCCCACCAAACTGGATTAGATGCTAATTATCTGACTGAAAATAAACTGCCAATCAACAATGTTCCAAATAGTCTCTATCTTTCAAAGAATGTTGGGGGAAATCATGATTGATGCCAAAGAGAAGTCCTTAATCAGATTGCCGATCAAGGAGCCTGTGTAATTGTTGGAAGAGCAGCCAACTACTATCTGAAAGACCGTAGCAACATCATTTCCGTCTTTATCTATGCTGATGAAGAAACTAAAATCAAAAATGTTAT
Source organism: Bacilli bacterium (assembly GCA_041670225.1). Lineage (GTDB taxonomy): Bacteria > Bacillota_I > Bacilli_A > RFN20 > CAG-288 > Enterosoma. The sequence continues at coordinate 18,879 of JBAXZU010000014.1, forward strand.
GAAAGCTTATGGCGATGATGAAAAGACAGCCATCAAAAACATCAAGTCATCAAATGACCTTCGTAAGAAATACTATGAGACTATCTCATCTGAGAAATGGGATGATATCAGTCAATACGACTTATGCATCAATAGCGAAAACGGAATTGAAAAATCCTGTGATACCATTCTGAGTTATCTAGGATAATCAAAAAAACGCCTGACTTCACACCACTCCATAACAGAAGAACGAAATCAAAAGAAACGATTGAAGTTACTTCAAAGACTCATTGAAGTAACATTGAAGTAAATACTATTTAAACGAAAATGAAGCCAAGAATTCGATACGGATTTAGGCTTCTTTTTCTTTGACTTCATCTAACATTCCGGCCGCTTTCAGTTTCTGATTGCATTCAGAATAATATTTCCGATACATCTTATAAACACCTTTATCTTCTTTTCCGATATAGGGAAAAGTTAAGTTCTCATCATTAGCTAATTCTTCTATTGGATACTGTCCGTTGACTTTCCAGCCATTTAAAAGACCAATAGAGATAGCCGAAGTTGGGCAGTTAAAAGAACAGCGGACACAGAGGGTGCATTTATTATGGAAACGAATCTTACCATTCCTCATATCAATATTATGTGTCGGACAGTTATCGATACATTTATTACAGCCAATACATTTCTTAGAATCGACCTTCATGAATGGTCCCTGAAGTTTTGCATAGATCCATTCTATTCGAAACAGAGGAGCATACCATTTTCTCAGAACTCCGATTCTGACTTTTTCCTTATCGCCTCGAAGAATCTCCCGACAATTGAGTTTAGCCATCGCTTTAGCATAGATCCACATTTGCTTAACCATCGGATCATTATGCCGGAAAATCATATTATAAGGCATGACATAATGTCTTTCCATAAACACCTGATATCCTTTTTTTTCTAAAATACCGATGGATTTCTGAGAGGAACAGTCATTGAGATGAAGTCCTTCACCACTGGATTTGAAGATAAAGACCGGCTTATCAGAGTTAGGAAGTTTCTTAAGAAAATCACAGAATATTTCCGGTGCATTAAAAGCATGGATAGGATATCCTAATCCAATTAAATCAAAATCATGCGGTGAGGGGATATTCTCATTTTCTCCATCAATCAGATAAATCTGAGTCTGATACTCATCTTTAAGATAATCCTGATAAAGAGAGGCTATTTTTAAAGTATTGCCAGTTCCTGAGAAAACATAAATGATAAGTTTCTTCATTATTGCCTTTCTATTTAATCATATCATCATCTTCATTATCGGATAAAGGATAAACCCTTCCTTTTTCTTCTTTGGAATGAAGATCGTAGTAGGTCTGAGAATGGAAAGGCGAAAAAGGAACAACAGAATCATATTTCCAG
>JBAXZU010000015.1:0-19963 GCA_041670225.1 Bacilli bacterium
AACGACCTTTCCCTTCTTAGATGTAAAGTCAGCCGTGCTGAACAGATGATATTAAGTAATTGTCAGGCTGGAAATAACGACATTAAATCCAAGAAGATTTCCTCTTCTGCTGATTTGCAGGTTACTAAGCTTAAAGTAGATAATAATCTCACCAATATTATTCGTGTTTCCGGTTTAGGATTCATTTCCTTTATTGGTCATGGTCAGGAAATCGAAGTTTATGCCCCCAAGGGCGTTGAAGTTTCCATTCAGTCTGATTTGAAAGCTTAAGAATGAGAAAAGCCGTATTATTTCTTGATGATTTTATGCCTTTGACCTGCCTTCACCTGAAGGCAGTGTCTTTTTTGGTGAAAGATAATTCCGAGACTGAGGTTTTCTTCGGGGTTTTGCGCCAAGGAGACTATCAATTGCCGACTGAAATGCTCAAAGCGCTCGCAAAAAATGATTTAAGATATAAAATCTTTGAAACCAAAGGGAATACTGATATACTTACTATTCTTGAAGATTTCAAAAGACAGCATGATTTCTCACATGTTACGCTTCTGATTCATCATGATTTGCTTTCCGAATTTGATGATGACATCGTTTTTTCTGAAAACGAGACTCTCGCAGTGATTTTCGATGACCCCTCGATGGCCCAAAGGCCTCAGCCAGGGGTAATTCCGGTTTACGTGGGCAATCTTCCCCAAACCAAAGAGAAGGCCCTGGAAGGCACTTTAATTGACTGTCCACGGCCAATTCTTGAATACATCGTTCAACAGAAACTCTTTTTTGCTTCTAATCTGAGTTATTTTCTGACGGAACTCCGTTATCAGCATTCACTGCGGGTTGCTCTGACGGCTTATGATATTGCCTTAAGCAACGGACTTGATCCTCTTAAAGCCTTCACAGCTGGAATCTTCCATGATTGTGCTAAAGACTTAGTCAAAGCCAAGCAGAAGGATATCCTAGACCAGCACTTTCCCAATATTTATCCAGTGGAACCATTTGCCTATCATCAGTTTGCTTCTTCTTATTTAGCTTCTGCTGTCTTCAAAATAAAAGACAAAGAAATTCTTCAGGCTATTGAATCACATTGTACCGGAACTGGCAACATGTCGAAGCTTGATAAATGCATCTATACTGCTGATAAAGTCGAACCGGGGCGTGAATTTGAGACTTATTCGATGCGTCAGGAAGCAATCAAAGATCTCGATGCTAGCTTTAAAGCCGTGCTGAAAGACCAAGTAAGGTATTTTCATGAAAATAATATCAGGTTCTTAACCTGTAAGTATACTCATGATTTATATAAAACATATATCCCATTGGAGGTGGAAAATGATGAATAACAAAAATAGCTTAACTGCTAAAAAGAAGTTTAAGATTGAAAATAAGGGAAGCATTACTTCAAAACGTGCCTTGCATATGGCCGAAGATCTTAGCTGGAATTACGGCGAAGATGTCGTTATCTATGATGTCCGTGAACAATCACCTTTTGTTTCCTATTACATTGTTGCCTCAGCTGCTAACGATCACCGTCTTGGTATTCTTCAGACCAGTGCCAAAGACACAATCTTTGATAACTATCAGGAAGTTAAGCATACTGAAGGCAGAAATGATTCTAAATGGATTCTTATCGATGCCGGGGCTTTTGTCCTTCAGCTTTTCACTAAGGAAGAAAGAGAACGTGTCCAGTTTGATGCCCTTTACAGAAATGTCCCTCATAAGATTGTCAAAGCTGAGAAGGAGCCTGTCTTCAGAAGAAAGAAGAAGCCGGTTTTCAACAAATAATGAAAAAGAAGACATACCTTATTCTTTCAGCTATGAAGGAAGAATTGGACGGCCTTTGTGTCCATCTCCCTTTGGTGAGTAAAAACGAAGGAAAGTTTTCCTATTCTTTTTTTGAAAATGATTCCATTCGCGTTTATGCCATGCAGTCCGGAATCGGAAAAGTAGCCATGGCTATGACTATGTCTTCTTTCTTAGCCACCCATGAGGTGGATGAAGTTATCAATGTCGGTGTAGCCGGATCGATATCATCGAAGCTTAAGAAGATGCAAATATTTGTCGGTGAGAGATGCTGCTACCATGATGTCGATGTCACTGAGTTTGGTTATAGCATCGGTCAAATGTGTTCAATGCCTTTATATTATGAGTGTGACTCCGAATTAGTAAAAAAAGCCTTGGTTATTGATTCAAAAAGAATTGTTTCCGGATTGATCATTTCCGGTGATAGCTTTGTTTCAAAAAACAAAATCAATCAAAGCTGGTTTAAGAATTTCGATAACCCGATTGCCTGCGACATGGAAAGTGCTGCTGTCGGTCAGGTCTGCCATACTCTTAACATTCCTTTCCTGATTATCCGAAGCATCAGTGATGATACTTCGGAAGAAGGCAATAAAGCTATCTATGATGGTAATCTAGAAGAAGCCTGTAAAATCGCAGGCGAAGTGGTTGCTAAACTTATACAATAGGTATTAGTTAATAAATAGTACTAAAAATTAACCAAAGTTGTAAAATGGTGTTTTCTACTAATATAGTACTAAATTAGTATAAAAATGAAATCAACGCTGACAAATAAGAAATAGTATATTTGTTCAGCTCAGGCTTGATTACAATTAGTAGAAATATAGTACTAAAATAGTACAAAGATGTTAAATAGGGTATCAGCCCTATTTTTTATTTAAAGTAATTTTAGAGTAGATCAGATATTTATGTTTAGTTCGTATAATAAGTATTATGTTAATAAAAAACGAAAGAAAAACAAATAAAAAATAATAGTCATATTTTAGTACTAAAATATGACTATTATTATAAAATTAGTATTAGTTAATAATTAGTACTATAAATTTACTAATTATTATTTTTCATCATCTGGGAAAGGAATCTGCTTTTCTTTGGTCATTATTAATTTGAGACCATGGAAGAAATGACCATTGCATAAGTATCCTAACCCCAAGGCAGTATTCTTTGATATTGTCGATGATCCACTCATATATAAGAACCTGACACAAGAATTGGCAATTGAACGATAGAAGAAATAAGCATCCTTGATCGTATTGTTTCGCTTAGTCCTATCTTTGATTCTCTTGGCTTTCTTAATTGGTTTCCTACTAATTGAGTAAATGATATTTTTGACTAGGGTACCCCAGAAGCCATGATAATCATCGATAACCACTTCTTCAGGATGCTCGAGGAGATTGACTACTTCCGGGTATTCTTTATTCTGGTAGATTATTTTAAATTCTTCATCGCTCAGTGAATCTAAATCAACATTCTTATAACTAGTTACAATAAGTGGGTTAACAATCTTTTCGCCTTGGAGAGTCAGGGAAGTGGTTAGCTTAATGTCAATTGATGAACTTCCTATCTGAATATCGTATCTTCCGTCTTCTAGGACAAACTTATGAAGGTTTGTTTCATAATATTTGAGAATTTCAATCGGAACTTCAATCTGGATGGTTTTTTCTTCATTCGGTTGTAAGAAGGTTTTATCGAACCCTTTTAATTCCCGTAAGGGACGATAGGTGCGGGAATCCTTTTTGGAGAAATATACCTGAGAAACTTCACTGGCTTCCATTTTGCCAGTGTTTTTAATTTTATAGGAGACAATAATTTTGTCTTCCTTTAATTCGGTCTCCAAATCCGAGTATTTGAACTGAGTATAAGAAAGTCCGTATCCAAAGGGGAATCTGACTAATTCGGGATGTGAGAGGTAGTAACGGTAGCCGACAAATATTCCTTCTTTATAGAATTCCTGTCTTGAACAGGAATACTCTTTATTGAATGGGACATTCTCATATTCCTTAACCCAAGTTTCAGCCAATTTTCCGCTTGGAGAGACTTGGCCAAAAAGAAGCTGATACATAGCTTCTCCAGCCATCTGTCCGGCTAAGCCCATATTCAGGAAAGCATCAAGTGAGCCTATAAAAGGAACCTCGATTGAAGCACCGCCAGAAAAGACAGCAATAATTTTCTTTCCTTCTTTGGCTAAAGCTTCAATCAAGGCAATCTGATTATCAGGAAGTCTCATGTTGCTACGGTCAAAACCTTCCATCTCGGTCAGTTCGTCCAATTCCAAAAACAGGATGACAGTTTCATAGTTCTTGGCTAAGGTCATGGCTTCCTGAAAATATTTTTGATCTTTTTTCAGATCAAAAGGATCATAGCCACGGGCAAAACTGAATTTTACATGGTGTTTTTCGAAGCTTTCCATTGGGGAAAGTAATTCAAGAGGATTAATCAATGATGAACCGGCACCTTGATAACGCATGCAGTCAAAGGCGTTACCAATAATGCACAAATCTTTATCATCACTGGCTAAAGGAAGAATATGGTTTTCGTTTTTAAGGAGAACAGAGCTAGAAAGGGCGATTTTAAGGGCTCTTTCACTATTTAGGTCTCTTTATTAAGGTGATACTCTTTCCTGTTGGCTAGGCCTTTGTTTACGAGCTTTAGGACCCTTTCCGTTGAGATATCTAAGCATTTTGTAAATTCTTCATCTTTTCCATAGGCATCAATGAGAGACTGACGATTACTATCGACACCGCCTGGCATATCTAGGTCACAGCCGACTTTGATAGCTTTGACTCGGTCATGACAGGCTCCCCAGTCAGTCATTACGACACCTTTATAGGCATATTCCTCACGAAGCTTATTCTTTAGAAGATATTCATTTTCAGCTAAATACTGTCCATTGCAGGAGTTATAAGAACACATGATAGTTGAAGGTGAACCAATATCGATAGCGATTTTGAAATTTCTGAGATAGAGTTCGTTTAACGCTCTTTCATCGACTATTGAGTCAGACATGACACGGTAATTCTCGCAGTTGTTGGTTACATAATGCTTAAGTGAGGTAGAAATACCCTGTTCCTCAGCTCCTTTGATCCAGTTTCCGGCCATCACGCCTGATAAAAAAGGATCTTCGGAAAAATACTCAAAATTTCGACCACATAAAGGATTTCTTTTTAAACAGGCTCCCGGTCCTAAAATAACGCTGACGCCATAGTGAAGGCATTCCTCAGCAATGGTTTTTCCTTCTTCCTGAGCTAAGGTCTTATCAAAGGATGAAGCTAAATTCACAGCTGTGGGAAAGCAGGTAGAAGGTAAAGCCTGACCCAAAGAAAAACCACCATCGGTTGCACTAGCCATTCTTAAGCCATGGGGACCATCAGTCAGAATAATGGATTCCAGTCCGATGCTAGGTATTTTATGGGTATACCAGCTTTTCTTTCCTTCTAACAAAGCACTTTTTTCTTCAATGTTCATAATAATTCCTTTCAAAAAAGCTTCGGAAAACCGGAGCTGTATTTTTTAATCCTCTAACAATTCATCAATTGCAGTACCGATCTGTTCTTTGCTAGGATCAATAGCAAAGTTTTTCAGAATGGTTTTACCAATATCGGCAAAGGTTGATCTTTCGTCAATAAGTCTTCCGTTTTTATAGCTAGGAGAATAGCTGAAGAGAGGAACTCTTTCACGGGTATGATCAGATCCAGTCCAGGTCGGGTCATTTCCATGATCAGCAGTAATCATTAAAAGATCATCATCATGGAGCAGTGGTAAGAGTTTTCCTAAATCCTGATCAAACTCCTCGATGCAGCGTCCATAGCCTAATGGATCTCTTCTATGTCCGTATGATGAATCAAATTCAACTAAATTGATGAAGCAAAGACCTTCGAAATCACGATTCTTAGCGACCTCAATCGTCTTTTCCATACCATCATGGTTAGAAGTGATATGAAGACTTTCTTGGCATCCGGAACCATTGAAAATATCATGTATTTTGCCGATTGCAATAACGTTCTTTCCGCTATCACATAAATCATTGAGGGTAGTTCTTCCAGCAGGAGACAAAGCATAGTCTCTTCTGTCAGTAGTACGATAGAAATTGGAGGCATCATCACCCAAATATGGTCTGGCTATTACACGTCCTACACGCCACTGGGGCTTTTGAGTCAAGTCACGGGCAATTTCGCAGGCTTTATATAATTCTTCAAGTGGGATAACACCGACATGGCCTGCCAACTGAAGAACTGAATCAGCGGAAGTATAAATGATGAGTGAACCTTCATCCATGGCCTGTTTACCTAATTTCTGAAGAATGACAGTGCCGCTTTCGGAATAGTTTCCAATCAGTTTACGACCGATTCTCTTGCTTAATTCGTCAATTAATTCCTTAGGAAATCCAGTATCTGTAAAAGTGACTAAGGGATTAGGAGTAAGCATTCCCATCATTTCCCAATGACCGGTAAGGGTATCTTTTCCATTAGAAGCTTCACGGAGAGTCTGAATATAGCTATGAGCATGTGGGACAAAGGAAGTACCTTCAACCTCAGCTAAATCACGAAGTCCTAAAGAATTCAGATTAGGTACTTTCAGTCCGTGGCAGAAACTAGCAGTGTGAACCCAGGTATTGGATCCTTCGTCACCAAATAAGGCTGCATCCGGTTCAGCACCAATGCCAACCGAATCCATGACCAGAACGAACATACGTTTAAATTTCATATAATAATCCTCTTCTAAAAATTATAGCTTTACTAGCTAGGTTTAGCAAATCAAATGATTACCTTTTAACAGCTTTTTCATACTCAGAAAGAACCTTAGCATTAGAAACATGAGCATAAATCTGAGTTGTCTCTATCCGGCTATGTCCTAATAGCATCTGAATTTGGGAAAATTGTGCGCCATTTTCTAGAAGTCGGGTGGCAAAAGAATGACGTAAGGTATGAGGTGAAATTTTCTTATTGATTCCAGCTTCCTGGCAGTATTTTTTCAATCGCAGAAAAAAGTATTGTCGGGTGACATTTCGGCCATCTTTGTGGAGAAAGAGAAACTTGGATTTCTGGGCATTGGGGATTCCGTTTCTGACTTTTTCCTGATAGTCAAGAACAGCTTCCATAGCTTCTCTGCCAAAAGGAACAATTCGTTCTTTGGATCCTTTGCCCTTGATTTTCAAATAGCCGGATTTCAAACTCATGGAGGTAGTTTTCAAAGAAACCAGTTCGCTTACTCTTAAACCACATCCATAGGCTAATTCCATCATGGCTAAATCCATTAGGCCACGGGAGGAATCAATATCCGGCATTTGGAAAAGCCGATTGATTTCATCCTCAGTCAGGACTTCAGGAATCCGGATGTTATCTTTAGGAAGTTCGATATCACACATATTTACATTTATAATTTCTTCATTTTTCAGATAAAAATAAAATCCTCGGATAGCCATTCCTTTTCTGATTAAGGTTTTCTTCTGAAAGTGTTTTTCGCTATTCAGATAGATCAGGAAATCAGTGAAATCATCGCTAGTCAATGTAAAACTTTCTTTATCATTTACAAAATGGGAAAATTGAAATAAATCTGTTTTATAGGCTTCAAGTGTTTTCAGGCTATCACCTTTTTCAGCTGAAAGATAAACCAAATATTGAGAAATAGATTCTGAAACTGTCATTTTTTATTGCCTTTCAGGTCAGAACCTAAGAAAACTTTACCTCCCAGGTTGAGCATTGAGTTTAAATTCTTGATTTCCGATTGTTTTTCCTCATTGTCTTTTCTAGGGGCAACTTTCGATAATCCAACACCAATTAGTCTTAGGGGTTCGCCCTGGTAGAAATGGTCGAAAAGATCCATTATTGAAGCAATGATATCTTTTTCCGTATGAATTGGAAAAGGTAGGCTTTTTTGCTTACTCTTGGTTTTGAAATCAGGTGTTCTTAGTTTGATAAACACTACATTTGCTTCTTTATTATAGTAGGATAATTCCTTATGAATTTCATGGCAGCAGCTTTCAATCATGGCTGAGATTTCTTCATAAGTCAAAGCATCAACAGGAAAGGTCCTCTCAGCGGAGATTGATTTGGGATCAAAGGCCGAAGTATTAATGACATCATCACCAAAGCCATTGGCTTGGCCTTGGAAATACTCGAAAAGATTTCCGAGTATTTTTCTAATTTGGGGATTCTGGCATTTGGCTAAATCACCAATGGTGGCAATACCATTTTCAATAAGTTTCGGAGCTGTCTTTTTCCCAATTCCATACATTTTTTCTATGGAAATCGGCCAAAGTATTTCGGGCAGATTCTCTTTGGTAAAAACAGTTATTCCTAAAGGCTTTTTATAGTCGCTTCCCATCTTTGCCAGGAATTTATTCGAACCCAGACCGATGGACACTTTCAATTTGACAGCCTTAAAGATATCCATCTGAATATCAAAAAGGTCTTCGGCTTCATGCCCCTCAGTCAAGTAATCGGTCAGATCAATATAGCATTCATCAACGCTGACCTGTTCAATACCACCAAAACGTTTTTTTAGATAATGCATTAAGGAATGTGAAAGCTGGAAATAATAATGATAATCTCCGGGAATGATAATCAGATTCGGACAGAGGATTTTTGCTTGGGCAATCGGCATAGCTGAATTTACGTGAAATTTTCTGGCTTCGTATGAGGCAGTCGAAAGAACACTTCTCCGGGAATCATTTCCGATAGCAATCGGTTTTCCTTTTAAAGAAGGGTTTCGCAGGACTTCCGCCTGAGCGAAAAAAGCGTTTATGTCAATATGGGCTATTTTCTTCATCTTAAACAAATTTAAATATTTTCCCTATTTTCGCTGATTAACTGGCGAGCCTGATTCAAGGCAGCCTCAGTAACATGTTCACCACTGAGAATCTTGGCGACTTCCTGAACAAATTCTTCTTCGTTAAGTCCTTTGGCGGTAGTAAAGGTCTTGCCGTCTTTGGTGTTCTTGATTACTCGGTAGGCCTTTTGGCAAGAAGAAACCACCTGGGCTAGATGTGAAATAACCAAAACTTGGCTTGAAGAAGAAACAGCGGATATTTTCTTGGCAACCAGGGAAGCAATTCGGCCAGAAATACCGGAATCGATTTCATCAAAAATCAGCAGATCATAAGGATTCAGAGCATTTAACACAACCTTCAGTGAAAGCATTAAGCGGGAGCTTTCTCCACCACTGGCGGCTTTCTTGAGGGAAGTGTAGTCTAAACCGGCATTAAGAGCGGTCAGGAAAACGCAGGAATCAGTTCCCGTAGAGGATAGTGGTTCATCTTTAAGAAATACCTGGAATCCATCTTTTGGAAGGCCAACCTGGCTCATCTGAACCCCGATTTCTTTCTCTAATTCATTTTTAGCCTGATGACGTATAAGCGATATTTCCTTAGCTAATTTCAGACAATCATCATTGGCTTTAGCAATCTCGTTTTCAAGGTCTTCTTTTAAGGAATTGAAATTTTTCAGAGAATCCATTTTGTTTTGATAGTCAGCCAGTTTTGCCCTTATTTCAGCAGTTGTCTTACCGTATTTTCGTTGCAGTCCTTTTAATTCAAAAAGTCTTTCATTGATTTGATCAATCCTTCTCGGGTCATTATCGATTTTCTTGAAGGCACTGTCAAAATCAGCAAGACTATCTAAAAACTGATTGAGAGAATCATGGAGGGTTTTAGCTTCCGCGGCTAAGCTAGTGTCCATAAAAGGATTGATTTTAGGTAAGAGATGTCCAAGAAGAGTGGAAATATCTCCGTCAGCATAACTTCCGGCTTCCTGAAAATCCTGATATTTATTGTTAAGTCGGGCAAAATCTTTCAGGGAATCATATTCAGCATTTAGATTTTCGATTTCATTTTCTTTCAGATGATATTTTTCAATTTCACTTATCTGGAATTTCAGATATTCAGAATCTAGCTCCTTATTTCCTTCAATCAGATCCGAAAGCTTCTTTTTCTGGTTTAAGAGATTCTGATAAGCCAGGGAGTATTTAGCTTTAAGAGAGGCCAGTTTTTTAGCGGCAAAACGGTCTAAATAAAAGAGATGATTCTTTTCATCCAAAAGTTCCCAGTTTTCGCCTTGGGAATGAATATCAATCAGATGAGAAACAGCATTCCTATAGTTGGCAAGGGTGACGGGTTCATCGTTAAGATAATAACGACTGGTCCGATCAGTATTGATGGTTCTTTTTAAAAGAAGTGAATTTTCACTATCTAAATATTCACTAACTTCGGGATGGAGAATAATAAAATCTTTTGATAAGGAAAAAAGGGCCGAAACCATTGCTTTTTTAGAAGAATCACGGACTAAAGAATAGTCAGCCTTATCACCACGGAGAAGGCATAAGGAAACGACAATCAGTGATTTTACGGCACCGGTTTCGCCAACCAGGGCGATGTAGGGTGAATCGATACTCAGTGTCGTATCCTCGATTACCGCTAGATTCGAAATATGAAGTTCCTGAAGCATAGTATACCTCCCAATAAATATTAGTCAGCTTTCGCTTTTTTATCCAATGAATTAATGATTGAATTATAAACGGATTCCACATCTAAGGAATGCATTTTCAGTAGGTCCGAATTCTTTCCGAAAGTGACGAATTCATCTTTAAAAGAAAAGAAATTAAAGGAGCCACGGAAAGATGAATGATATAGATAGGAAGATAAATAATCACCGGTTCCTTCTTTTATGCCATAAGGATCATAACCATATATTTCCTGAATATGGTCCATTGGCATCGTATCAAGATTTTCTTTGGACGGAAGCAGATCACAGAGAAGAATTAAATTTACATCATTTCGGGAATACAGTTTTTCAATTAGTCGGTAGCCCAAAGGACCGGTAGCAAAAACCATCTTTGTATTATTAGGATTGCTTTTGAAAATTACTAATCCCTGACTGATGGAATAATCTAATGGATTTACAATCGGGTCATCTTTAGGAAAACGGATGAATAAAGGACCGGAATTATGTAAATTATCTAAAATGTATTCAGTGGTATTTTTGTCAAACGGCATAAAGACTTGGGCATTAGGGATGGAGCGGGCCATTGAGACATCATAAAGACCGTGATGCGAAGCTCCGTCCTGTCCGACTAATCCAGCTCTTTCGACAATAAAGGTAGCCTTCACCTTATTCCGGGAGATATCTTCCATGATCTGGTCATAGCCTCTTTGGAGGAAAGAAGAATAAATGTCAATTATCGGATTATATCCTTTTAAGGCTAAACCACTGGCTAAGGTAACAGCATTTTCTTCAGCAATACCGACGTCTAAACATCTGGATGGATAGGAAGAAAAGATTTTTTCTAATCCGCAGCCTTTCTCCATGGCCGCCGTAAGGAAGAAAAGGGAGCGGTCAGTTGACATTCGGTTAAGAAAATAATTGCATTTGATTTCGGTAAAATCTTCCGGACTGATATTTTCGTTGCAATCAAAATTCGGTTTAACGCCATGGAAGTCTCCGGAAGTATCTTCGGTCGCCGGCGGATACCCGTATCCTTTTTTGGTCAGGATATGAAGAACAACCGGACCATTGGCGGAGACGTATTTGGCTTTGTCGAAAGCCAAATCCAGTGAATCAAAATCATGTCCGTCATAAGGTCCAAGATATTTGAGACCCATAGCTTCAAAGACAGTGGGCTTAAGAACAAAACTTTTGAACTTATCCTTCAGGTTTCTCATAATGACGAATAAGCGCCAGGAGAAACGGTTTTTTGCCATTTTTCGTCCTAAAAAGGAACTGGTTCGGAAATAAAGACGGGAATTTCGGAGGTTTTGAAATTTTTTAGTCATAAAACCAACGTTTTTGCCAATTGACATACCATTGTCATTGATGACGACTATAAGTCTTTTAGGTTTATCAGTCACTAAAAGATTTAGTGATTCCAGTGTCAGTCCATTAGTCATGGAACCATCGCCAATCACCGCAATTGTGTAAGAATTATCGAGCTGAAGATTCTTGGCAATAGCCATGCCATGAGCACAGCCTAAGGCGGTTCCGGCATGTCCGTTGTTGAATTTATCGTATTTGGATTCATCAATTGAGGAAAAAGGTGCTATTCCGCCAGTCTGACGTAAAGAATAAAGATCACGTCCGGTAAGAATCTTATAAGTATATTCCTGATGACCGACATCAAAAAGAATGTCGCTTTCCAAAGGATCAAAATGCCTTAAAAGGCTCATTGTCAGTTCTACGGTTCCCAGGTTACTAGAAAGATGGCCACCATTTCTGAGCGTTGCAGAAAGAATGGTTGAACGGATATCGCTGGCTAAGACTTTAAGCTGAGGGTTTTCAAGACCTTTCAGAGCATTATAGTCTATTTTCTTTTGATCATTATGCTTCATTAAATATTGCTTACGGTATCAGAAACCTTTTTTGTTAATTCAGCAAGTCTTTTTTCCATCTCTGCCGAAACTTCTTTTCCGTAGAAATAGATTTTAGAAGCCTCATCAAGGGAGAGATCATCTTTTGAAAGAGACTGAATGATTACTTCGGATTCCTTTTCCAATTCCTGATATGAGAGCTTAGTTAAGTCTTTCTTTGTTGCCATAAATAATCTCCTTCCTAGATAATTTTAGCTTCTTTTCGGCCATCCGTATAGACAATTGTTATCAAATCGCCTTTTTCTAATTGACTGATACTATTAATTTTAACTCCGTCTCTATAAATGTAGCTGTAGCCCTTGGCTTTGAGGCTTTCAGGATTATAATTTCCTAAGACCTGAGAGAAAGCCAGAAGTCGGCTATCAGCCATTCTTACAGAAGAGCGGATGAAATTATCAAGTAAACTGGTAAACTGCTGATTCTGGTTGTATTTTAAAGTTAGGACATGATTAAGAGCTAATGACAGCTGTTGATTGAAAGCGACAATTTTTTGCTGACTATCAGTGACTTTCTTCATTGGAGAGAGAGATTCAAGTGTTCTTTTGAAACTATCCAGATTCAAGGCTGCCTGCTGTATTCTATCTTCCAAACCTTGACCAAGACTTTCAAGGAATAAAGCATTCCGGCTTTTGATATCATCAAGAGAAGGATTAATCAGTGAGGCACCTTCAGTCGGAGTTATCGCCATCTTATCAGAGACCCGGTCAGCAATAGCCGTATCGATGGTATGACCGATACAGGTAATAACCGGAATCGGGCTTTGGGCAATGGCCAAAGCAACTTTTTCATCATCGAAGCAAGCTAAATCAGTCTTGCTTCCGCCACCTCTTCCGAGAATCACGGCATCAAAATCCATGGTCTGTACCCGTTGGAAAGCCTTAACTATTGATGAACTGGCAGAAGGGCCTTGGACCACAATCGGAAATAGGACGGTATTGACCGGAAAGCGGTCATGAAGAGTCTTCAATATATCTTGATAGGCAGCTCCGGTTTCAGCGGTAAGAATTGCCACCTTCTGGCAGTATTGAGGAATTTGTTTTTTACGGGATTCATCAAGATAACCTAATTTCTCCAGTTTTTCCAGAGTCTTCCTTTTCAATAAAAGATTCTTACCTAACTGGCTTTGAAGCATTGAAACTTCTTTGCCCCACAGAGTCAAAGAACTGCCATGAGGATAATAGCTAAGAGAGCCTCTGACTTCAATAACATCACCTACTTTAAGTTCTTCTAAATGGTAGTCATTGCCATAGAAAACTGAAAAAGCGCATTTGATGATTGGGGAAGTGGTTTGCTTATTTCCTTGATCACCTAATTCCACATATGAAAAACGGCCCAGCTTGATGGAATAAATTTCACCATAAACCCTGATATCACTGAAAGCAGGGTTTTCAAAGCAGGCCTTTAAAATATCTGATATTTCTTTTACGGAATAGGATTTATTCTTGCTTGAAGTCATATTTTTCCAATGCCTTGTCTGAAATAGCATTGATAAATTTATGCTGGCCATCCGAGAGATAATTTTTAGCTAAAGTGACGGACTGGGAAATAATGACGTTGCGAGGAGATAGATGTCCGTAATTTCCTTCACTGATAGCTTCCACTAAGATTGCCTTAGCAACGTTATCAATACGATCAAAAACCCAATTTCTCAGATACTTGGAAACCAAGGCTTCAATATCATCTAAATTATCTAAAGCCATGGAATAAACAACTTTAGAAAAGACAGGAACATCATCAATATCCTGAACACCATATTGGTTAAGAAGAACCTCAGTTGCATCAAATTCAACTTTGTTTTCAAGATTCAGAAAAACCTGATAAAGGCATTGCATAGTTTTTTCGCGTTCAGCAGTTCTAGTATATTCAGTCATGATAATTCTCCTATTTTCGATAGACACTTTCGCCGGAATTTTCTTCCTTTGAAACAGTTTCAAACTTTTTCAGACGTTCGGAAATGATGTAAAGATAGATGAAGGCAGCTAACAGCAGAGCGTGGATGAGGACAGAGACAATTATATCGGTGACTGACATAGCTAAAGGATAGCTGTGGAGCAACGAGAGGATGATAGTCGGAATCAGGACAATAGTATCTGCCAAATATAAATAAAAGGAAATACTCACCATGAGATGTTTGCCTTTCACCGCCTGAGACGAAAGAAACATCAGCATAAGTCCTTCAACAATTGAAATAACGGCAGGCAAAGCCTTGATCAGGCCAATATTTTCGCTAGCGGAGGCAAGAATGGCGGAAAAAGATGAGAAAGAGAAGACTACACCCAAGGCTCCGGTTCCGGAAAAGGACTGGGTGGCTGCATCATATGAAATTAAAGACTGAAGGGCAATGAAGCCAGCCAAATGAACAAGGGCAATAACAATTGGAAGGCTAGCTAAATAACCATAGACCTTGCGGTCTTTTTCGTATTGAGTATCGTTATATTCCATCTTAGTCTTGAGAAACAATTCCAATTACGGAAACGTTAACTTTCACCTGAGAGATTTCCAGCATATTATAGACAGCTTCATATATATCAGTCTGAATAGCTTTGCTGCAGGAAGCCATATCAGCTCCCTTGTAGCCGAGAATCTCGGTTTGGATGATAGTTTTTCCATCACTGTCAATATTGACGGAAACCTTTCCTTCACGCTTGCCATTCTTCAGACAAAGTGAATCTTTTAATTCACCTTTGGCAAGATTTTCGAGACATTCAGTAGCTATTTCCTGAAAAACAAATGCTGAGATGGCAATTTTTCCATGAGCAGAAGAGCTTATATTGAGATAATTAGACATTTTTATTTCTCCTTATAATATATTATTTATTTTAGCATATATTAGAGTAATTATAGCTAATTTTGTTTAATACCCTTCATTGATAAAGAAATTCTTTTACGGTTCAGATCCAGCTCAATGACTTTGACCTTGATGATGTCACCCGGTTTTCCAACTGTATGAGGATCAGAAACGTAATGATCGGCTAACTGAGAAATATGTACTAAGCCATTGATTTCAATGCCTAAATCCACAAAGAAACCAAAACCTGTGACATTTCTGACAGTTCCTTCAAGAATCATACCAACAGTCAGATCTTTGATATCAGTTACTGATTCATTAAGTTTAGCAACTTTTCCGGCATCTCGGGGATCACGTGACGGCTTGATTAATTCATTGATAATATCTCTTAATGTGGGAACACCGATGTTAAGTTCTTTGGCCATTTCGGAAATTTTCATTTCATCATAAGCTTTAAGAAGCTCGATTCTTTCCTTTTCGTCATTAGTTTTAAGCGAAGAAAGAATAGCTTTAGCAATCGGATATGATTCCGGATGGACGGCAGTATTATCCAATGGTTCTTTGCTTTCCGGTATTCTTAAGAAACCGGCGCAGTTCTGGAAAGCTTTAGGTCCAAGATAGGGAACCTTCAGCAAAGCTTTTCTTGAGGAAATAACTCCGTTTTCTTCTCTAAAAGCCACAATAGAAAGGGCAATCTTAGAAGAAATACCGGAAACATGGCTTAAGAGAGCAGCACTGGCAGTGTTCAGGTTGACGCCAACAAAGTTGACACAGTCTTCCACCACGCCGTCAAGTGCTAAGCTAAGCTTGGATTTATCGATATCATACTGATACTGGCCAACACCAATTGATTCCGGAGGAATCTTGACTAATTCAGCTAAAGGATCTTCCAGACGTCTGGCGATAGAAATAGCACTACGGAGATTTGGTTCGAAATTTGGGAATTCTTTCTGAGCATCAGCAGTTGCTGACCAAATAGAGGCGCCGGATTCAGAAACGATGACAATTTCTAAGGAAGCAAATTCAGGATATTGGGCCTTGATTTCCTTGAGAAGCTTTTCACTTTCACGGGAAGCAGTGCCGTTTCCTAAGGCGATGGTATTAGTTTTGTTTTTCTTTAGCAAAGAAATAACATTGCTTTTAGCAATCGAAAGGCTTCTTTCATTCATGAAGGGATTGTTGAGGACAAAAGTATCAAGTACTTTTCCTTCGGTATCAATGAAAGCCAGTTTACAGCCATGCGAGAAACCTGGATCAAATCCAAGAATTCTACGTTCCTTAAGCGGAGGCTGAAGCAAGGTGGCTTTGAGACTGGTCTTGAATTCTTCGACAGCTTCATCACTTGCCTTATCCATCAAATCAGAAAAGATGTCATTATCGACACTTGGCTTAATTAAACGTGTATAGCTATCTTTAACCATTGAAAGAAGCAATTCTTTATATGGACTGCCAGAGGGGATTTCTTTTTTAGAAATATAGTAAAGAATGGTTTCATCATCATATACGAATTTCCGGGAAAGGACATCTTTTTCAGTACCGCGGTTGATAGCCAGGGTGTTATATCCTTTCAGACTTCTGATTGGACGGGAATATTCTTGGTAATTATCGAAAGTCTGATCATTGGCGTCCTTATTTTTAGTGGTCTGGATTACACCATTCTTTAAGGCACCGGCTTTAATGTAAAGACGGTAATCGGCGTTATCGGAAATTTTTTCGGCTAAAATATCCAAGGCTCCCTGGATGCATTTTTCTTTTGTCGGAAATTCATCACAAAGATATTTTTGGCTTTCTATTTCTAAAGTCCCGGTCTTATCCTCAATAATAAATTTGCTTAAGGGTTCTAGTCCGGCAGCCTTAGCTTTGGAAGCACGGGTCTTCTTTTTAGGTTTATACGGACGGTAGTAGTCTTCGATTTCAGCCATAGAAAGGCTGTTTTCGATTTTCTGAAGAAGCTCTTCATCGGTGATATTCTGATCAGCCAAAGAGGCAAAAATTGTTTTCTTTCGGTCTTCCAGATTCCTGAGATACACTAACTTTGCTTCGATATCACGGAGATTTTCGTCAGTTAGGCCGCCAGTGACTTCTTTACGGTATCGGGCGATAAAAGGAACGGTAGATCCCTCATCCATCAGCTGAACTGCCGACTGAATATTCTCGACTCTCAAATTTAACTGCTTGGAAATTTCATTAATAATATTCATTATTGGTTGCCTCTCAGAATTCTGTTAAACTCTTCCTCTATTATAGCAAAGAGAAAGGGGATTTCATCCGTTAAAATAAAAATATATCTTCCCAAATGATGGGCGTTGTTAGCGCTATCATGGCTTTTACAATTAAAGAAAACCAGGGTTTATTCATTTATTACTGAATTTGGTTTATTATATTTAAGAAATCTATATTTGGAGGATTACTGAATGAATGAATTATTGACTGTTAAAGCTTTGGAGACTTTTAAAGAGAGTTTTGAAAAGAACCCTGCTTATAAAGTCAGTCAAAGAACTGTTTTAAGAAATGGAATTAATGAATCAGCTATCGACAGAACCATCATGGCTTCTTGCAAGAATACTTTTTCTGTGGATGTTGATGCCGGTGATATAACTAATCAAAAAAGAAGCGGACGTTGCTGGATGTTTGCCGGTCTTAATGTTTTAAGAAAGAAAGCCATGGATAAAGCAAATCTGAAGACTTTGGAACTTTCCCAGACATATCTTCAGTTCTTTGACAAACTGGAGAAATGTAATGCTTTCCTTGATAGAATCATTGAATTAGCTGATGAGCCGATTAATTCACGTGACAATATGTTTGTCATTTCTACTTTAGTCATGGATGGCGGCTATTGGTCGAATTTTGCAAACCTTGTTCAGAAATACGGCGTCGTTCCGCTTGATGCCATGCCTACCACCGCTGTTTCTGATGCCACTGATGAACTCAATAAGGTCTTAGTTGCCTTAGTTAATCAGGATGCCTCCGTTCTGCGTGTCCGTTATGAAAAGAACAAAGATAAGCAGGCCTTGATTCCTTTAAAGAAAAAGATGCTGGAAGAAATTTACCGTGTCTTAGCCATTTCGCTAGGCGTTCCTCCGACTACCTTCGCTTTTGAATGCTATACCAAAGACACTCCAAAGAAATTCATTCAGGACATCAATATCACTCCACAGGAATTCTATGAAAAGTATATTGGAGAAAATTTAGATGATTATATTTCTCTTTCCAATGTCCCCTTGCCGGGATTTGAAGAGAACAAAGCCTATTTCTCACATTTGGTTCAGTCGGTTGAAGGAAAAAAGCCTGAGGTTGTCTTCAACATTCCTTTGGCTAGCATGAAGAGAGCCATCATCAAGTCTCTCAAAGGTGGTGACTTAGTTTGGTTTGCCAGCGATGTCTCAGCCCAGTCTCTGAGAAAGGATGGCACTTTGGCCTGTGATGTTCTCAGACAGGATGAATTATTTGATGTGAAATTCTCTCTCAACAAAGGAAATAGAATGGCTTATCAGACTTCTTTCAGCAATCATGCTATGACCTTCACTGGTGTCAATTTGGTTTCCGGACGTCCTAACCGTTTCAAGGTTGAGAATTCCTGGGGCAAAGAAGTCGGTGACAATGGTTTCTTCACCATGTCAAATCAATGGTTTGACGAATATGTTTATCAGGCTATCATTAAGAGAGAATATCTGCCTGCCGATATCCTTGCTGCCTACGATGAAGCAATTAAGAATCCGATTGAAACCGAACCATATTTCGCCTGTTTCAGTCAGTCAATATAGGAGATAAAACATGAAAGAATGTATTGAATTAGATGATTTAGATGTCTTTTTGAAGAATTTTAACGAAAATTCCGGAAATAATATAGCCAAGAATGCTGTCAACTCGGTTGGCATCCATGAAGCCAGTGTCAATGCTGAACTTAAGCGCAAGCTTACCTACAACTATTCTTTAGAAGTTGAGCCTGGCAAAGTCACTAATCAGCTGAGAAGCGGACGCTGTTGGATGTTTGCCGCTACCAATGTCATGCGTTTTGAAGTCATGAAGCATCTCAATTTGGAAAATATGGAGCTGTCACAGGCTTATCCGTTTTTCTATGACAAATTGGAAAAGTCCAATTATTTCCTGGAATCCATTCTCAGAACCCTGAAAGAACCGGTCAATGGCCGTTTAGTTTCATTCCTTCTTACTGATCCTTTAGGCGATGGCGGACAATGGGATATGTTTGTGGATTTGGTTAAAAAGTATGGTGTCTGCCCAAAATCAGCCATGCCTGAAACCTTCTCTTCCAGCAATTCAGCCTTAATGGACAAATATCTGACTCTGAAGTTAAGAGAATTTGCCTGTTCCCTTCGTGCTATGCATGAAAAAGGCATGAATCCCGCCTACTTAAGAGGCAAAAAGGATGAAATGCTTGATATTATCTACCGAATGTTGGTCATTTCTTTGGGTGTTCCTCCCAAGACCTTCACTTTCGAAGCTAAAACCAAAGATAAGAAATTCATTAGGATTGCGGATATCACTCCTCAGGATTTCTATGCTAAATATGTCGGAATCAATCTTGACGATTATATTTCAGTTATCAATGCTCCCACTAGTGACAAGCCCTATGATAAAAGCTTTACTGTTAAATTCCTCGGAAATGTTGTCGGGGGCAAGCCAGTCAAATACCTCAATCTCCCTATCAATGAGCTGAAGAAAGCCTGCATCAGTCAAATGAAAGACGGTGATGCTGTCTGGTTTGGTTCAGATGTCGGTCAGTTCTCTACCCGTGATACTGGATATCTTTCACTTGATTCCTATAAGGTTGAAGACCTTTTCTCCACTCACTTTGGTATGAATAAAGCTGAAAGACTTGATTTTGGTCAGTCTAAGATGACTCATGCCATGACTTTAGTTGGTGTCAACCTCGACGAACAGGGAAAGCCATTAGCCTGGAAGGTTGAGAATTCCTGGGGTGAAACCACCGGTGATAAGGGAATGTATGCTATGGATGGTGCTTGGTTTGATGAATATGTCTACCAAGTCGTTGTCAACAAGAAATACCTCAC
>JBAXZU010000016.1:0-19900 GCA_041670225.1 Bacilli bacterium
CTCTTCTAGTCGGAGCCTTCTTCCTAGTCATTGATATTGTCATTAATTCCTCAGTCTCCTACTATGGAACCATCCATTATGAGAATTTCTATATGGGATTCATTGCTGTCACCAATATTCTTTGCTGTGCAGTCTCACTCTTTTTCATCTATGAACTGGCTTTCAGGACTCAGCTGAAAAATGATCTTGAGCAAATAGAAAAGATCAAGAAGGCTGAAGAAGAACAATATCAGCTGACCAAAGAAACTATCGATTTAGTCAATATCAAATGTCATGACCTCAAACACCAGATCAGAGATATTGGTGCCAAAGACAAAATCAATCCTGAAACCATTGAAAGTATCTCTAAGCTAATCAAGATTTATGATTCTTCCATCAAGACAGGCAACAAAGCCCTCGATACCATCCTCACCGAAAAATCCTTGCTTTGCAATCAGAGAGGAATCAAATTCTCCTGCATTGCTGACGGAGAACAGCTGAAATTCATGTCGGAAGAAGACACCTATTCTTTCTTCGGAAATATCATCGATAATGCTATTGAGGCGGTTTCTTCCTTAGACGAAGAACAGAGAATCATTTCCATTAAGATCATTTCCCACGGAAACATGGTTTCTATTTCTGAACACAATCCTTACAAAGGTGAAATCACCTTTACCAACGGTCTTCCTAACAGTACCAAGAACGATGTCAATTATCATGGTTTCGGAACTAGAAGCATTGTCAGAGTCTGTAACAAATACAACGGTTCTCTTTCTATTGATAGTGAAGGTCACCAGTATTCAATCACCGCTCTTTTCATCGTTGACAAAAAGACTAACGACTAAAATTTAAAATAAACTATAGCTTTCCCCTTTTTAGGGAATTTTTTATATATTATTTATATATATTTCAGCTCTTAATTTTAGACAGTTTTTTAGATTTGTTCAAAATATTAGTTTTTATTAAATTTTTTTTAAAAAAAGTACAATAAACTAATCTATTAATAGAAATGTAAGGGGTTTTGATTTATTATTTAGTGAGACATTTTGTTACTAATTGTATCTAGCCATTTGAAAGGAAATACCTACATGGAAGAAAAGACCCCAAAAATAATAGCTGTTGCCTGAAAAGGAGGTGTTGGAAAAACCTCATTAGCAGCCGTTATTGTCAAACTGCTGACTCAATCCTATCCTGACAAGAAGATCCTTGCCATTGATGCTGATCCTGCTGTCGGACTATCAACCGCCCTAGGAATCACTGTCAGCAAAACCATTGATGACGTCAGAAAAGAAGCTGTTGCTGCTACCAGTGAAGGCAAGAATGCTGTTGTGGAAATACTTGGAAATGCTGAGTACTCCATTGAAGAAGCCATGATTCAGTCCAACGGATTCTCCTTCATTGCCATTGGCAGACCGGAAGCTGCCGGCTGCTACTGCAAAATCAACACTTATCTTAAAGATGTCATATCAGCCATCTCCGGACATTTCGATTATGTCGTCATTGACGGAGAAGCCGGAATCGAACAGGTTAACAGAAGAGTTATGGAAAAAGTCACTCATCTTCTGCTAGTCACTGATCAGAGCCGAAAAGGATGCCAGGTTGTTCAGACAATCAAGAAGGTTGCCGATGATTTAGTCATGTACGAGAAGATTGGTGTCATTGCCAACCGTCTCTCACCTGAGGCTATGACTACCGGTCTTGATTTTGGTGGAATACCAGCCTTAGCCTACATTCCGATGGATAACAAACTAGCCTCCTATGACTTGACCGGTGAAAATGTTTTCTTCCTTCCCGATGATTCACCAATCTGCCTTGGTGCCAAAGAAGCTTTGACAAAAATTAAAATACTCTAGAGGAGAATAAAATGAGAGATTTAAAGCATTTGTACTATTTCGAAAAACTTTTAGAAAACTCCCACAACGAACTCATCCAGGAAGCTCAGGATAACGGAAGATTGGCTATCGGCCATGTCTGTTATCAGATTCCCAAACCACTGCTCAACCTCCCCGGCTGTTTTTCAGTCAGAATCCGTGCTCCAAGAACCGGATCTATTGAAATGGGCAGCTACTACCTAACCCTATTTTCTGTGAAGCCTGCCGTGCCTTATTGGAAAGAGCTCTCGAAGGAGGATTTTCCTTCCTTGACGGCATCATTGCTCCAGAAGCCTGTGCCATGATGAATAGATGTGTTGAAAACATCGAACATCTGAATTGCTGCACCAAAGAGAAATTCTTTGCTTCCTACTGCGATGTTCCGATGAAGTCAGATGACAGTTCCCTTAAGCATTATGTCCTTCAGATGCAGGAACACTGCCTGAAGCCGCTTAATGAACATTACGGAATTGATATTTCTGATGCCGCTATCAGAAAAGCTGTCGAAGAACAGAATAAGATTTCCCGCCTGATCACTCAGATTGGTGATTTCCGTAAAGAAGAATGTCCTAGAATCACCGGTTATGAATTTGCTGTCTTATGCTTAGCCACCTACTGCTGCCCAAAAGATTTTCTTATCGAAAAACTCACCGAAACCTTAGAAGAACTGAAGACCCGTGTTCCTGAAAAGAAGGGAACCTACCGTGTCAGAGTCGCTATGGTCGGATCAGAAGTCGATGATCCTCAGCTTCTCAAGCTGGCGGAAGAGAGCGGAGTCATTGTCGTTGCTGATAGATACTGCTTCGGCTCACTTCCTGGAAGACAGGAAATCATTCTCAATGATGAGGAAGATGCCCTGACTCAGGTCTGCCGTTATTACATGCAGTCTGGTCAGTGTCCAAGATTCCTCACAACTGAGAAAGTCAATGAAAGACATGCTTATGTTGATTCCGTCTGCAAAGAATATCATGCTGAAGGCATCATCATTCAGCAGATTAAGTTCTGCGACTATTGGGGTTACGGAAGAGCCTTCATGAATGCAGTCATGCAGAATGAATATGGCTATCCGACTCTGTCTATTGACCGACCTTATAACGTTGGCCAGTCAGGACAGATCAGAACCCGTATCCAGGCTTTCGTCGAATCTGTCGAAATCAAGAATATTCAGGCTAAAAAGGAGGAGAACTAGTTATGGGTGCCAAACTGAACTCTGAAAAACTGGGAAAACATAATAAGCCCGGCAAAAAAACCTATACCAGAAGAGAATGGCGTGGTTTCAAAGATACCATGTATGATTTCGGATGCTGGCTGAAGAATCTTCTCGTCATGAGCAAGTTTATCATGAAGCCAACCACTCTGAAAGCTCTATTCACTTATCGCTGGTTCAACAACTATTTAGCCGCTTTTGACTATGTCGACCGTCACCTTGAAGGTGTCAGAGGACCCCAGCTGAGAATCGGACACATCCAGTACGACAGCATTGTCGGACATCTAACTCAGACCATGGATACCTTATTCAAATGTGATAAGAGAATCGGAAACAAGAATGGAAAATATGATGAACTGAACAAAAAGCTGGTCATCATGGATGAAAACGGAATGATGGTCATCGCTACCGGCTTCCCGAACCTGAAATTCCTTTCTAAAGAAGTTCCAGCTATCTACACTGGTTCCACCATTGCTCAGGACGGTGTTCTTCATTACATCGAAGTAGCTGAAGAATTCCAGATTCCTGGAGATATCTGCCCAATGCCTTGTGCTGAACTTGGCTGTGCCATTGATGAGGATTATCCTATCTGCGGTGCCTGTGCTGTTCACTGCAACACCACTTGCGATGGCTCACTCATGGGAAATCAGATTGAAGACCGACATGATGACTTACCTTCTTTCACTATGGCAGCTCCTATGCGTCATCAGCAGAAATCCGTCTTAGCCTATTCCAGAGATCAGGTTGTTGAAGCTATTCACTTCATCGAAAAGAACACTGGCGAAAAATGGGACTGGGATGCCTTTGCTAAGAATATGAAGACCTACAACGCCCAAAATGCTATTTTCGATCAGTGGATGGATATCAACAAGACTGATTATCCGCAGGTCTGCGGAAACAACATCATGCTTTATCGTGATGCTGAATACATGGTCATTTCCGGACGTGATGCCTCCTTCCTCATGCTGGATCAGGATATTCTCAACTTAGCCAAAGATGGCTACAAGAATAAGGTCATGGCTGCTAAGGAAATCCGTCACAGAGCCTTAGTCTGGGGCGTTCACGCTCAGTATTACACTGCCTTCAACCAGTGGTTAGCTAACTGCTGGGGTATTGTCACTCTCTGCGATATGCTCTCCTTCACTTTGACAAAGCCTATCAATTATGAAGACCACGAACAGGCCATGCTTGACTTAGGTGAATACAACATGAACATGATTATGAGAAACCATTCCAATGGCGGATATGAAGTTGGTGTTGAACAATTATGGCAGTACTGTGAAGAATACCGTGCTGATATGGTCATCATGTATGAACATATCGGTTGCAAGTCAATGGCTGGATATCATGGCCTTATCGAAGATGAAGCCAGAAAACGTGGCATTCATATTATCTGGGTCTATCATGCTCTGATGAATCCTACTAAGGCCACCAGAAAAGACATGAGAAATGATGTCAACCGTTATATGAAGACCGTTATGAGAGAAGAGCCTCTTGATACTAGCTTAGTCGATATGGATGACACTGCCCGTTGGTAATATTAAAAAGGAGAATAGAAAATGAAATATTATGGTGGCTGTGACGCTGGTTCAACTTATACCAAGTGCGTCATACTTGATGAAGAAGGAAAATTAGCCTCCTCTGTTACTATCAAATCCAAAATCAACACTGTTGAAAGTGCCAAGATTGCTTTGGCTGAAGCCTGCAAGAAAATTGATGATCTGAAAGAAGCCTCTAACTTAGCCTATCTTATCGGAACCGGATACGGAAGAAACAAAGTTCCTTTCGCTGACGAAAACATCTCCGAAATTTCCTGCCATGCCATGGGTGTCCATGTTGCTGACCCTAGTGTCACTTCCATTATCGACATCGGCGGACAGGATATCAAAGGCATTGCCGTTGATCCCAAAGACGGAACCGTTCAGAATTTTGCCATGAATGACAAGTGCTCTGCCGGAACCGGACGTTTCTTTGAAGCTATGGCCCGTTCCTTTGAAATGGACCTTGATGAATTCTGCAATCTTTCCTTATTAGCCAAGAACATCATTCCGATCACCTCTCAGTGCACTGTCTTCTGTGAATCAGAAGTCATCTCCTTAGTCGGAGAAGGAAAGCCGATGGAAGACATCGCAGCCGGAATCGAAACCTCCGTTGCTAAGAGATGCTTTGTCATGGCCAAGAAAGCCGGTGCCACTGACTCCATCACCTTGACTGGCGGATGTGCTAAGAATGCCGGATTGAAGCAGGCTATTGAGAAAGTCTTACGTATCAAGGTTAAGGATCTTCCGATTGATCCTCAGCTGATGGGTGCTTTAGGTGCTGCTGAATTTGCCAGACAAAAGGGTCAGGCCAAGTAGGTAGATTATGATTATCGGAACAGCATTAATTGTCCTCACCTGGGTTCTCTTCGTCAACATTGGATTACCTGTATGGGCTGGCATCATCCTTACCGTTGTTGCTTCCTTCATCATTCTTTTCGGACTTCTTTTCGGTGTCTACTTCTTCAATATTGATTCTAAGCTTTTGGCCGTTGTCCAGAAGCTTATCAGCAAAACCTACGATAAGCGTAAGAGAAACCGTCATCTTGAGTAATTATGAGAATCTATGATTCTTTAATTTCCAAAGTTTCTTTACTTCTTGAAAAGGAAACATCAACGAATCTCAAATGCACTACTTCCTGGCCAACAAGTGAAGAGAAGGTTTTCCTTTTTACTGAGGATTGTTCGGTTGAATTAGGCCCTAACAACTTACCATCAACTTATCTGATTGCTTATACTTCTGATGAAAAATTAGTCTCAAAAGACGAAATTATCCTCATTGGAAAAGATATCAGTGAGCTGAAAGGCGAAGTTCCTTTTGCCAGAATTACTTTCATTAACATTGATGATTCCCAGATTAAAGCTGATCAGGAATCCTACCGGATATTAAGAAACATCGAATACCACCGCTACAAAGTAAATCCTCAGGGATATATGATCAGAGTTAACACCAATCAGATCAGGGAAGGAGCCAGAGTATCCACAGTCAGTCAGAAAAAAGGACTGTCATTCTCGGATATCGGAACTAAATTCCTTACCGAATACAAGAAAGATCCTAAAGTCCGTTTTGTTAAACAAGTCTTCATCACTTCTGAATCCTTCGATTATGACAGTCTTAGAAAAATCAGCCATATCAACGAAGGAATAACCGTAGCCTTAGACCATATCATGAAGAATCTTAAAATGGACTGCAATACCTGCAGTTTCAAAGATATTTGTGATTCTATCGAAGGAATGCGTGACATTCATAAACGTGAAGAATATCAGATGTAACTGATTAGACATAAAAGGCCAGGTCCGATTTAGGACCTGGCTTTTCTTATTATTCAAGTAGGTTTTCCTTATGAAAAGAGAAAATAATGCGGAAAGTTTATTTTTTACTTTAATAAATAAGAAAAATATCATAAAATATTAAGGCTGTTTTCTTCAGGAAAACAATTGATTGCCTGTTTACTAAATGATAAACTTAATAAGCATGTGAAAAACCAGGGTTTATAGTTCAGTGGGAGAACGCTTCCTTCACACGGAAGAGGTCATCAGTCCGATCCTGATTAAACCCACCATACTAATTTGCCAACATAGCTCAGATGGTAGAGCAACTGATTTGTAATCAGTAGGTCGCAGGTCCGACTCCTGTTGTTGGCACCACTTAAAAAAACACGCCACCCTTAAGGTGGCTTTTTCTTTTGCTTGATTCTGTAGTATAATTTATAAAGAAAAAGAGGAAATAATATGAGAAAAACAGTTCTAATTACCGGAGCTTCCGATGGAGTCGGAAAACAGTTAGCTATTCTGTTATCAAAAGAATTTGATCTGATCATCTGCGGAAGACGCCAGGAAAAGCTGAATGAAACTGTCAGTAAGCTTGATAAATCCTGCTCCTATTATGCCTCTGCTTTTGATATCACTGACCGGAAAGAACAAGAATCATTTCTCAATTACATAAAAGAACACTATGACTCCTTATTCGGGCTAGTCAACAATGCCGGAGCCAACATCGCCAACGAAGAAATAAAAGACATGTCTTTAGAAAGCTTCGAAAGAATGATGAATCTCAATTGCTATGCTCCTCTATTGATGATTCAGGGAGTCTATTCGCTTTTGAAAAAAGAATCTCTTTCCCATATTGTCAACATCCATTCAACCTGCTGTCTTTATTCCAATAGCAGACATGCTGGCTATAGTGCCAGCAAATCAGCTTTTGAAAGCCTCTGTAAAATATTGGTAAAGGAAGCCAAGAATGACAACATCTTAGTTTCCAACATCTATCCAGGAGGAATTGACAGCAATTTCCGGACAGCAGAAAAGAAAGAATACCTGCGTCCTTTAACCGTTGCCAAAGCTATTGAGACCTGCCTTAAAAATGATGATGGATCCATTCAGCAGCTTGTACTTCGTCCATCCTGTGAAGATAACTTTGCCTAATCTTCGATAAGCTGAGAACGTAAGCCTTTTGGAAGATAATTTTTAATCTTGGAATTGACCTTCTTGCCAAATCCAAGTCTAAAGCCTTTATAGGAAAGAATCACAATACTGTTTTCAAGGTTAGACTCCACAGTGATTTCCTGACCGGAAACAAAATCCAGAGCCTGTTTTTTAGTAAGTTCAATTCTAGGAAGAGATTCATCAACTTTACAGTAGGCATGGTCAAACTGACATTTAGGATGAGGAGAATCATCATTGACCTTGATGCCAGGAACAATAAAAGGAAGCTTAGACAGTTCAGTAAACATTCTATCCAAAAGGAAAGTATTCTTTCGATAGTCAAAAGACTTAAGGCTTCCGCAATGGAAAGATGATTTATATTTTATTTCTTTAGGAATATAGGAATCACCAGATTCTTTTTTCAGGAATGAGAAATAAATTCCCTCTCCCTGAGAAATGCCAGGAAGCAGATGATAACCGTATTTTCCTTCTCTCAGAGAACTATCAGGAGAAATCCTGACTTCCTGAACATCATTATGACGTGAAAGAAAATCCTTGACCTGACATTCATCCTCTTCCAAAGAAAGAGAGCAGGTGGAATAAGCAATTATTCCGCCTTTTTTTACTAAGGAATAGGCTTTTTCCAGTAAAAGATGCTGAACCGGAAGAAGTCTCTGAACTTTTTCTTCGGACCAGTCATCCAGCATTTTTAGTTCTTTTCTGAACATTCCGCTTCCGGAACAGGGAGCATCCAGAATAATCAGATCAAACATTGATGGAAGAGAAATCTCAACCGGATCCAAGGGAAAAGAGAAGACATTAGTCAGACCAAGTCTATCAGTGTTCTTAGCTATTTCCAAAGCCCGCTGATAGGAAATATCACAGGCTGAAATCAAACTATCTTTTCTTCTGAGAGCAAAAGCAATGCTCTTACCGCCAGGAGCCGCACACATATCCAATACCAAAGGATTAGCCGGGATAAGCTTAGCCAGATATTTAGAGATGCAGGCAGAAGAGCTATCCATGATATAGAAAGCACCAGCAAAATGAAGCAGGCTCTTGCCTAACTGATTTTCATCTTTTCGGAAATGACAGATAAAGCTATCATTTTCATCAGGCTGAATATCAGGGTATTCTTCCCTAATCAAAGAAAGACTCTTTGGACTTCCATCAAAAATAAAAGAGGAAACCGGGGTCTGTTCCATAGCCTGGCTGACAGTTTCGATATCTTTTTCAGCAAGATAAGGCGATAGTGTTTTCTTTAAATCAAAATTCATTATTGGTTATCCTAAACGTTTAAATTATATACTACCTTGCTAATACTTTAAAGAAAATGCTAGAATATTCAAAGATAAAAGGAGAATTTATTTATTATGATAAAAGAAGAGGCTAAAAAAACAAGAAGTACAAAAAAGGCTACCGCTCCGGCTAAGAAAAAAAACCCAACAGTAAAGAAGATTACCGTTAAAGAAACCGAAAGTGTTCCGGTAATTGAAACTGGTGAAGAATTGTATCTGGCCATCAACGGAAAGAAGAAATTATTCTCAGTCCATACTTCACCAATCTATGGTGTCAATGAATACTATTTCGAAGGCAACTTCGGACATGGAGACAGCATCAGATTTGTCAGAGAAAACGGACATGAAGTTCCAGTTCACCATACTCCCAACTGTGGATACACCTTAGTGGGAAAAGCTCAGCGTCTCTTCTCTGCTTCCAAAGCCCTTATTGCTAATGGCGAAGCAGGTGATGATCAGGAATATGTCTACATCAATGACCATTCCTCTCTTTCATACATCGGAGAAGACGGAACCCATACTTTGTTTATCAGAATCTACGACAATCTCAACAACATCAATAACGATCGCTGGGTTGTCATTTCAATCGACTAAAATTCAATCAGGTGGCCAATTATGGCCACCTTTTTTGAATAATTGGCTTTTTATCGTTATTCAGGAATTTTTTTAGTTTTTAAGATATGTTATAATCAAAGAGAAACAGAGGTCTATTTATATGACAATGATTGATATTATTGAGAAAAAGAAATTAGGAAAAGAATTAACCAAGACAGAAATATCCTATTGGATAAAAAACTATTCTGCCAATAAGATTCCGGATTATCAGGTAGCCAGTCTTCTGATGGCTATTCGCTTAAACGGCATGACAAAGTCAGAGACTTTTGACCTGACTGAAGCTATGATGAATTCCGGTGAGATTCTTGACCTAAGTCAGATCAAAGGTATCAAAGCCGACAAACATTCAACTGGTGGTGTCGGTGATAAGACCAGCATGGTCTTATGTCCGATGGTTGCTTCTTTAGGAGTCAAAATCGCTAAAATGTCCGGCCGAGGATTAGGATTCACCGGCGGAACCTTAGACAAGCTGGAAGCCATTCCGGGAATGAAGGTAACCCTCACTCCTGAAAACTTCATTGCTCAGGTCAATAAGATTGGTATTTCAATTATCGGCCAGTCCGAAAAAATAGATCTTGCCGACAAAAAGCTTTATGCCCTCCGTGATGTCACAGCCACGGTTGATTCCATGCCTCTTATTGCCTCAAGCATCATGTCAAAGAAACTTGCTTCCGGCAGTGACTGCATTCTTCTCGATGTCAAATACGGAAGCGGTGCCTTCATGCATACTAAAGAAGAGGCAGAAGAATTAGCTAAGCTTATGGTTGAAATCGGAACTAACTTCAAAAAAGATGTCAGAGCCGAAATCACTTCTATGAATCAGCCTTTAGGCAAAGCCATTGGAAACATTCTTGAAGTCAGAGAAGCTATTGATACTCTCAAAGGAAACGGACCAGAGGATTTTGTCAATCTTTGTCTGGAATCAGGTTCAACAATGCTGATTCAGGCTGGAATCTACAAAGAACACGCTAGTGCCAGAAAAGCTCTCCAAAAATCAATTGACAGTGGCAAGGCTTTCGAAGTCTTCAAATCATTCATTGCCAGTCAAGGTGGAGATACTTCCTATCTTGATGATCCTTCAAAGTTCCCGACCGCCTTATATTCCTATCAGGTTAAAAGTATCAACTCCGGATATGTCAGTAAAATTGACACCATGGAACTTGGTCTCAACAGCATGCGTTTAGGTGCTGGAAGAGAAACAAAAGATGATGTCATTGATATGGCAAGTGGTATTATCATCAATAAAAAGCTTGGTGAGAAAGTCAGTAAGGGTGATGTCCTGATGACTCTCTATACCGAAAAGACTAATATGCAGGCTATGGTTGGCGAAGCTATCAATACCTACGAGATTTCCGATGATCCGATTGAAGTTCCTCCCGTTGTCGAAGAACTTATCTCCTACGATTTCGAACAGAAAGATTTCATAATTAACAAATAATCATGGGTGTTTTATTATCAGTACAGGATGTCTACAAGGAATTTTCTGGTGACAAGCTATTTCAGCCTGTCTCTTTTATCGTGCGTGATCATGACCGTGTCGCAATCCTCGGGCCTAACGGCACTGGAAAGTCTACTCTGATTAAAATGATTCTCGGTCAGAGCGAAGTCAGCGGCGGCCAGATTATTACTCCCAAGAATCTAACTATCGGCTATCTTTCTCAGGATGTTATCGAGAATCCAGAAAATACCATCTATGAAGAAGCTTTATCTGTTTTCAAGAATCTGATTGAAGATGAAAAGAAACTAAAGGATATTTCCGACAGTCTCTCACTTGATCCAGATAACCAACAGCTACTGAACGACTATTCCAATAAGCTTACTTCCTTTGAGTCTCAGGGCGGATACGAATACAAATACAAAATTGCCATGATTCTTAATATGTTCTCTTTCTCCAAAGATGACTATAACCGTCGAATCTCAACTTTTTCCGGTGGTGAAAAGACCCGTGTTGCCTTTGCAAAGCTTCTGTTAATCAACCCTGATCTTCTGGTCATGGATGAACCAACCAATCATCTTGATATTATTTCCATTGAATGGCTTGAAGATTACCTTTCAACTTATTCAGGTGCCATTCTTTTTGTTTCTCATGACATTGCTTTTGTAAAAAAACTATCTAATCATATTTTAGATATCGATAATCATGTCTATACAATGTACAACACTGATTATGATAACTTTGCCAAAATGAAGAAAGATAGATATGAAAACCTAGTAGAACAGTATAAGGCTCAGGAAGAAGAAAAAGAAAAGCTGAGAAAGTTCATTACTTTCTATATGCCAAAACCCCGCTTTGCCTCAAGAGCCCATGACCGTGAGAAAAAACTAGGCCGTCTTGAAGAAAGAGGAATTGCTGATCCCACCCTGCGTGAGAACAAACATATCTCCATCGGTCTGAACGGCAATATCCGTGAGGGCAAGAAGCTAATTGACTTTTCCGATGTTTCAATCGGCTATGACACCCCCTTAGTCAACAATATCAGTTTCACTCTCTTTGGCCGAGATCACTTAGCCATCATGGGTGCTAACGGAACCGGAAAATCGACTTTCGGAAAGCTGCTTCTCAATGAACTCCGTCCATTGAAAGGCGATATCCGCCGTTATTTCCATATGACCATGGGTATTCTCAGACAGGATATCCGTTCCTACCAGGATGATGAAACCTTATTTGAGTATTTTCGTAATCTTTACCCTAAAATGTCCAATCAGGAAATCTATTCCGGATTAGGAAGATATGCCTTCTCTTATCAGGAAGCCAATGAAAAGAAGCTTTCCAATCTTTCTGGTGGTGAACTGATGAGAATTGAGATTCTCCATCTCTCACTGGAAGATTACGATCTTCTGATTCTTGATGAACCAACTAACCATTTGGATATGATGTCCATTTCTGAATTGGTTGATGCTCTGAATAGCTACACCGGAACTTTAGTCATTGTTTCTCATGACCGTGACTTTGTTGACAAGACCTGCAATAAGCTTCTTTATCTCTATAATGAGAAAGCTTACTATTACTCTGGTCCCTACAGCGAATTCCGTGACAAAGAACTAATCAAGATCATCAAAGATGAGAAAGAAATGCTGGCTCTTGAAAATAAAGAGAAGCGTCTGGAAAAAAAAGCTGTTCAGGAAAAAAATAATTCTCAGTATATGGAGAACAAGAAGAAGACCAGACAAACCCGTGATTCCGCGGAAAAGATCATGGAAAAGATTGAGAAAGCTGAAGCTAAGAAAAAAGAACTGACTGACCTCTGTTATGATTCTGAATATTATTCCGTACCGGATAAACTGAAGGATGTCGAAAGTAAGCTAGCCAAAATTGATAGTGACTTAAAAACTCTCTATGATGATTTAGAAAAGGCAATGTAAACGTTATTATAGATTTTTTTACAATAAAATATATATTATTAATAAATATTGAGATATAATTTACAGGTTGTATTTTCTTTTATAATGTAAGGGAGCTGAAATATGAATGAAAAAATAAGAAATGTTGCTATCATTGCCCATGTTGACCACGGCAAGACCACCTTGGTTGATGCCATGCTCAAAACATCCGGAACCTTCCGTGACAATGAGAAGGTCGGTGTCTGTGTTATGGATAGCAATCCTTTGGAACACGAAAGAGGAATCACTATCTTAGCTAAAACCACAGCTATTGACTATCATGACTGCAAGATCAACATTGTTGATACTCCAGGCCACGCCGATTTCTCTGGCGAAGTCGAGAGAATCATGAATATGGTCGATGGTGTCTGCCTTTTGGTTGATGCCTTTGACGGACCAATGCCTCAGACCCGCTTTGTCTTAAAGCAGGCCATCAGCTATCACCTCCCAACAGTTGTCGTCATCAATAAAGTCGACCGTCCCGGTTCCGATCCCAGCCGTGCCTTAAATGAAGTCCTTGAGCTTTTCATGGATTTAGGTGCCACTGATGATCAGCTGGAATTCCCAGTCGTCTATACTTCAGCCCTGAATATGACTTCTTCCTATTCAGACAAGATTGAAGATCAGAAGCCTGGAATGGATCCTTTATTTGATAATATCCTCAAGTTCATTCCCTGTCCAAAAGCCGAAGCTGACAAGCCTCTCCAGTTCCAGCCTTCTTTGCTTGACTACAATAAGTATGTCGGCAGAATCGGTATCGGAAGAGTTGACCGTGGCTCAGTTGAAGTCGGCAAGGAATATACCTGTGTCCGTCTTGACGGAAGCCAGACCAAGTTCAAGGTCCAGAAGCTTTATACCTTCCACGGACTTGACCGAGTCGAAACCACTAAGGTCGATACCGGAGATATCTGCGGTATTGCCGGACTTACCGACATTATGGTCGGTGAAACTGTCTGCCCTAATGATGCTATTGAACCACTTCCGGCTTTAAGAATTGATGAACCTACCATGAGAATGACTTTCGGAGCCAATAACTCTCCATTCTCCGGAAAAGAAGGCAAACTTCTTACTGCTCAGAAGATTTCTACCCGTTTATATGAAGAATCACAGAGAGATGTCTCCATGAGATTCGAAGTCTCTGCCACTTCTGATTCCTTCGTTGTTGTCGGACGTGGTGAACTCCATCTTTCCGTTCTGATTGAAACCATGAGAAGAGAAGGATTCGAAATTCAGGTTTCCAAACCTGAAGTCATCATCAAGACCATTGATGGTGTTGAATGTGAACCTTTCGAAGATCTCCAGATTGATGTTCCGGATGAATATGCCGGTTCTGTCATGCAGTTAGTCGGCGGAAGATCAGCTGAAACCATCTCCATGACCAGCGACAATGGTCAGACCCGACTCATTTATGTCATTCCTTCCCGTGGACTTATCTCTTTCATGAATCCTTTCATGACTGCTACCAAGGGTTACGGAATCATCAACCATTCCTTCAAGGAATACCGCCAGAAGATCAACCGTCCTATCGGTATGAGAAATGCGGGTGTCTTAGTCGGAACCGACTTAGGTATGTCTACCGCCTATGCCATCAAGTCCAGCGAAGAACGTGGAACCATGTTCATCGGACCTGGTGTTCAGGTCTATGAAGGCATGATTGTCGGCGAAAACAAATATGCTTCTGACTTAGCTGTCAATGTCGTCAAGACTAAAGCCTTGAACAACGAGCGTAACTCCAATAAGGATGTCACTATCGTTCTTAAGACTCCTAGAAGAATGTCTCTTGAAGACTGCCTTGACTATGTCAATACCGATGAATTGGTCGAAGTCACTCCTCTTTCCATCAGAATGAGAAAAAAGATTCTCAACACTAATGAAAGAAAGAAGTACGAAGCCCATCATCCAGAAGAATTCAAGAAGAACTAAGAAATCCCAGGCATCCGCAAGGATGCCTTTTTCATTTCCAAAAGCGTTTTCAGACTGGTTATCCTGTTTTTTTTAAAAATAATCCTTTACATTCCTAGAAAACCATTTATACTTTATAACGTATAATCAATTATACATATTTGTCACAAAGTAGAGGTGCGTAGTAATAAAAGTACGGAAGAAGAGTGTTGAACACACTTTGACGCTTCCGGAAAGGATTATCACGCCGAAGGCCTGACTTAGTTCAAAAGTCAGCACCTGGTTCCTTCCATAACATGGATTGAACTGTCACTTGTTTTCACAAGTGGAGCGCTATTGTTGTGTTGGTTACTTAAACTCTTTTGTTAAGAAATCAATATAGCGGTAGCTACCTAGTGGGCTACCGCTTTTTTTACCTCTTATGGCAAATACTGGTTCATTTTCAAAGGAGGATAACATTATTATGAAAAAGAATCTTCTGGGTTTAACCCTTTCTCTCTGCATTCTGGCTGTCTCCGGTATGTCTAGCTGCACTCAGACCAATGAGAACACCATCATCATCGGATTGGAATGCAACTATGCCCCATTCAACTGGACTACTCCGACCAGCAGCGAACATACTCTTCCGATTGCCAATTCAGCTGGCAACTATGCTGACGGCTACGATATCAATTTTGCCAAAAAGCTTTCCAGTGCACTCAATGTTGAAGTTCAGGTCATGAAACTTGAATGGACTTCCCTGATTTCCAATCTCAATACCAATGTCATTGACTGCATCATCGCCGGAATGACTGATAATGAAGAAAGAAGACAGAGCATCAGCTTCAGTGAGGAATACTATCGCTCAGAACTGGTCTTAGTCGTCAAGAAGGATATTGCTGATTCTCATCAGAATATCATGGAAGCCACTGACTTATCCACTCTTCTCAATGGCAAATATATCGAGAGCCAGATGTCAACCGTTACCGATGATGTCATCGATACTCTCAGCACCAACTATGGTGCCAACCACTCCACTCCTGTTGATTCCTTTGCCCATGCTGCCAACGATGTTAAGCAAGGTCTGGTCTTTGCCATGACCGCTGAATATCCTGTTGCTCAGTCGATTGTCAACAGCAACACTGATTTAGGCATCATCAGAATGAATCAGGAAATCTTAGGTGTCGATCTTTCCTCACTTGGTGTCTCTATCGGTGTCAGAAAAGATGATACTGAGCTTCAGACTAAACTCAACAGCGTTTTAGCAGATTATTCTTCGGAAGACAGATTCGCTGATATGACTGCTGCCATTTCCAGAAGTGGTGAATAATGAATGTGATGTTAGCGTCAGTCGGTGAAGACATCGGCTATATTCTCCAGAAAAGCGAATACCTCTATTGGTTAGGCCAAGGCTTAGCCGGAACCATTGTCATCTCTATCATCGGAACCTTAGGCGGTTTGATTTTAGGTGTTTTCTTAGCTTTCGGAAAGAGAACCAAAATCAACAGCAATCTCCCCTGGTATCAGAAACTGTGGCGTTATCCCATCAAATGGCTCTGCAACATCTATTCAGTCATTATCCGTGGAACACCAATGATGGTCCAAGCCTTAATCTTCCAATATGGCTGCTTCTCATTATTAGGAATCAACTGGGTCACAATTCTTAGTTCTGTTCCTGTATTCAACGGAAGCTTTATTGCTGGATGTATCATTATTGTTCTCAATACCACCGCATATATGGGAGAAATCATTCTCTCAGGCCTTAACGGAATTGGAAGAGATCAGATTGAGGGTGCTAAATCATTAGGAATGAATGATTTCCAAACTCTTATCCATGTCTCACTGCCCCAGGCCTTAAGAAACTCAATTCCGACAATCGGAAATGAATGGATTGTCAACATCAAGGATTCTTCCGTTCTTAATGTCATTGCTGTCACCGAATTATATTTCCAAGGACAGACTATTGCCGGAAACTCCTATCGTTATATGGCTATCTATCTCATCATTGCTGCCTGCTACCTTGTCCTCACTTTAGGAACCACCGGTCTTCTGAAACTGATTACCATGAAAATGGACGGAAAGAAATTAAATCTCAATTTCTTCCATTTCCGTAAGAATACCGAGAAAGGAGCCTAATCATGAGCGATAAAATACTTTTTGACAATACCACCTATGAAGAACCGATTCTGGCTATCAGAAACCTCTCCAAGCATTTCGGAAGCACAGAAGTCCTTAAAGATATCTCCTTTGAAGTCAAAAAAGGTGAGTGCACTGTCATCATCGGACCTTCCGGAAGCGGAAAGTCAACACTGCTCCGCTGTCTCAATCTCCTTGAGACACCGACTGGCGGAAACATTATCTTCAAGGGAAACAATACCCTTGATAAAAAAGCCGACATCAATTGCCTGCGTGAGAAAGTCTCCATGGTCTTCCAATCCTTTGATCTCTTCAATAACATGGATGTCTTAGCTAACTGTGTCATTGGTCAGACCAAGGTTCTGAAAAGAAACAAGGAAGAAGCCATAAGAATCGCCACTGAGAACCTCCGCAAGGTTGGCATGGGCGAAAGACTTCATTTCAAAATCTCTCAGATCTCCGGCGGTCAGAAACAGCGTGTGGCTATCGCCAGATCCTTATCAATGTCACCGGATATCATCCTCTTCGATGAACCTACCAGTGCCCTTGATCCGGAAATGATCCAAGAAGTTCTGGAAGTCATGCGAAGCGTTGCCAAAACCGGTATGACCATGGTTGTTGTCACCCATGAAATGTCATTTGCCCATGATGTTGCCACCAACGTCATCTTCATGGACAAAGGCCTCATTGTCGATCAGGGAACACCTAACCATATCTTCAATGAATCCACTAATGAACGTCTTCTGAAATTCATCAGCAAGGAATAAGTTTACAGGAGAGAGAAATCTCTCCTTTTTTATTTATAAAGAAAATAGTAGAATATAAGATATGAAAAGAGAATTAATCGGCATTGACTTCGGAAGTCAGAACACCAGAATCTATTCGGATAGCTCAAAGCAGATTATTTTTAATGAGCCCAGCTGCATGGCCATCGACACTTATACCCACAAAATCATTGAAACTGGCTTCTTAGCCAGTAAGATTCAGGGCAAGGCTCCCTATAATTATCAGATTGTCTACCCGATTGAAAACGGAATGATTTCCGATATTGAACTAGCCAGTGAATACCTCAGCCGTGTCATTTCTAAATTAAATATCGGAAGAGGCCTCAGAGGCATGGGAGTCATCTTCGGTGCCCCTAGCAAATGTACCAAAGTCAATCGAAACAGCATCGTAGAAATCTGTAAATCGCTTCAGGCTAAAGAAATCTATATTGAATCCCAAGTTAAGCTTGCTGCCTTAGGAACCGGAGAGGATGTCTATTCCCCCAATGCTACCTTAGTCTGTGATATCGGTGCCCAAATTACCGATATTGCCTGTCTTAGCATGGGAGAGGTTGTCAACTGCGATTCCACTTTCATCGCTTCCGTCTCATTTGATGAAGCCATCAGACGCTATCTGATACAGGAAAAGCATCTGTCTGTCGGAAAAAAGACAGCTGAATATGTCAAGATGAGAATCGGAACCCTTTCACCGCTTTTAGACTCCCAGTTAGTGGAAGTCAAAGGAAGAGACACCATCACTTCCTTGCCCTCCTCAACCATTGTCTCTGGAAGTGAAATCCGTTTAATTCTTACACCATTAGCTCAGTTCTTAGTTTTGAAAATCACCGATGTCATCTCCTCTCTCCCACCGGATCTAGCCTCTGACTTAGTCAAAAACGGACTAATTCTCACAGGTGGAGGTTCGCTTTTGTCCGGAATCAAGAACTACTTCCAGACAAAACTAAATATTCCTGTATTCGTGACCACAGATCCAAGTGACTGTGTCATCCGGGGAATCGGTAATTATTGCGATAATATAAATTCACAGAAAGAAGGAAAATAAACATGGTTACATTAATTGATTTGAAGAAAGCAAAGATGACTGCTTTAAAAGAACACAATAGTCTCAAGCAGGGCATCCTTTCAATGGCCATCTCCTACTACCAGAAATCTGAAATCGATAAAAGAGCTCTCGGCAAGGAAATGACTGAAGCTGATATGGTTTCCATCCTTAATAAGATCATCAAGGAACTGGAAGATGAGAAGACAATGTACTTAGGCGGAAACAGAGTCGAAGAAGCCAATAACTCCCAAGCTCAGATTGATGTCATCAAAGCCTATCTTCCG
The DNA here is from genome assembly GCA_041670225.1 of Bacilli bacterium. Taxonomy (GTDB): domain Bacteria; phylum Bacillota_I; class Bacilli_A; order RFN20; family CAG-288; genus Enterosoma. The sequence continues at coordinate 18,943 of JBAXZU010000016.1, forward strand.
ACAATGATGAGCGAAGAAGAAATCAGAAAGGTCATTGAAGGCCTGGAAGATAAATCCCTTAAATCCGTCATGGTTGCTTTCAAAACCAACTATGCCGGCAAAGCTGATATGTCCTTAGTCAGCCGTATTGCTAAATCCTATCAGGCTTAATATACTTTCAAGTCAATGAAAGACCTACTAACTTTCATTGACTTTTTTTGTGTTTTATTTTAAACTATATTCCGTTGCTAAATTTCCTTGGGGGAATAGTTAAGTGGCATAACAGCGGTCTCCAAAACCGTTATTGAGAGTTCGATTCTTTCTTCCCCCGCCATTTAAGAAGCATAGGTTTGATACAATAGAAATATTGGTCAGACCTTTTTTTATGCTCATTTTTATATTAAAATTGTCTTATTTTTGCCATTTATAGACGATTCGTTGGTCTCTAGATTAAAAGTCGAGTCCTTTTCCAAAACTTTTCTAAGAAAACGACAAAGCCTGTGTTCAACCTTTTAACGATTACACAACAATTTAACGATTAGGGCAACTTTTTAACGATTAGGATTTTTCATTGAAAAAATGATACTTTTATGATATATTAATGTAAATGAAATTGGAGGCATTTTTATGTTAATTAATTATGCTAAAAAAATTAAAGAATATCGTGAAAGAAAATTTTTGACACAATCAGAATTTGCCCATCTTATAGGCGTTTCTATTCCATGTGTTACTCGTTGGGAAAGTGGTAAATTTGAACCTACGATTAAAGTTAAGAAAAAACTATACCAATTATTTATTGATGCAGGAATGAAAGTGGAGGAAGAGTAAAATGGCAGTGAAAAAGGAAAAGAAGCAAAAACCATTAGAGCAGGTTTTAATGGAATCATGTAACAAGTTACGCTCTAATATGAGTGGAATAAACTACATGTATTTTGTAATGGGACTAGTGTTCTTAAAATTTGCATCTATTAAGTTTGAA
>JBAXZU010000017.1:0-19859 GCA_041670225.1 Bacilli bacterium
CGAAGGAATAACTTATGACTCGGAAACTCTTTCCCAGCTGATTCCTGTCATCACCTGCTCAGGTGCTGATGTCAGTAAGTTCTATAAAGTGAAAGTGACTGGTTCCATCACCGTTAAGAAAGCTTCGGTCATGCTGACAATGAATGACTATTTTGCTAATGAAGGAACTGGACTTTTCAGCCAGAATGATGATTTCAATTTCCCTTGTTCGGTTCAATTAGGATCTAGTTTCAGTAAAAAGAATCTTTCCCTCTATTCTCTGACTATCAATATTGCGAACCCGGAATCAAATGATCCTTCCGCACTTAGCGATATTTATTTCACGAAGAAAAGCAATCCGGATATTTGTATACTTAAAGATGATATTGAATATGTGTTTATTGGTAAAGCAGCTAGCAGTCAAAAGCATGTAATCATCAATTTTGATGATACTGCTAAAGGATTCTCTGTTTATGATGGTAGGGAAGTTGATCCAGCCGACTCACAATATTGGGAGTATACCTCCACTTCAACTTTTTCTAATGGGCATAAGCTGAAATTCGATTATTCCTTAACTATCTTAGAAATAGGATCTTATGATATGTCTTATTCAGATGGTGTGGGTGAAAATCTAAATAACGTCACTGTTCTAGATGAAAATAACAATGATGTGACCAAACTCTACAGCATTGAAGTCACCGGATCTTTCACTATCAGAAAAGGATTGGTGGTTTTTTCCGGAAGTGATTTCGTGACCGATAATCAATCATCGCTTCATTATGAAAATACTTTTACTGATTCCAGCAAGGTTCTTCCAGTCAGTATTGATTTAAAGAAGTCAGTCTTGAATCCAGCTTGGGAAGTCTCTGATTTGGCTTTCAGCTATTCTTTGAAAACTGAAGCCAGTCAGCTTGAAACACCGACTTCAGATAATGTTTTCACTCTCAATTCTTTAGCGGTTTATGGAACATCAGTCAGCTTTGACAATGGTAATCTTGATTATGAATTCGATACTTCAGATTTTACCGCTTCCTTGACTAAAAAAGAAATCGCTCTTGATTTCGGCGTTGTTTCACAGGTCTTTAACGGAAAAGACCTCGATTTATCTCAGCTTAATGTTCCGACTGATACTAATTCAGTTTTAGGACAAGATGAATCAATTGAAATTAGCGGAACTCTGACTAAAGAAAATACCGGTATCCTCAGTTTCCAAAATTTATATCAGAATAATATTCTTTTAATCAAGATTCTGGATAAAGATGATAATGATATTACCTCTTTCTTTGACATTTCGATTTCCGGTACTTTATATTTTGACCGAATAACGATTGATTTCAATTGTGATGCTACTAAGACTGAACATATTTATGACGGCAAACAGATTTCCTTGCTAAGTTCCTATTTCACCGCCAGGATTAAAGGATCATCAAGAGTTTATGAAGGGGGTAAGATTTCTTCCTTTACTGTCAATAATAGTCTGTATCCTTTTGTTGATGCTGGCTCCTATTCCATTGAGGCTACTCAGCTAAGCTATACTTTCACCGATGCCCAAGGAAATGTCATTGATTCCCAGTATGTTAATACACTGATTAATGGTAAATCTTCCCTGGAAATCAATATTGAAAAGCGAGACCTGATTTTTGATTTTGGTTCTAAAGGTTATATTTATGATGGACAGGAAAAAGACCTGAATCAGATTTTTACTTCCGCATTAGAAGAGGGCTGCTCCTTAGCTGATGGTGACGTTCTTTCACTTGAATACGGAAATTCTATCTGTGATGAGGGTGAGTATGATTTGAGTCAGGTGATAATCAAAATCACGAACTCTTCTGGGAAGGATGTTACTTCCAACTATAATATCAGCCTGAAAAATTCGAATATCTATGTTGAAAAGGCAGTTGTCAATGTCGTTATTTCTTCTGATTCCATCGAATATGATGGACTTAGTCATTCACCTGACATCACTGCCACTGTTATGGTCGATCATTTAAATTCTAATGATTTCAATTTTGATTCCTTAAGCAGCGATATTTCCTTACTTACTGTCGGAAGCATTGATCTTAATCATGATTCTTCTGGTACGGACTTTAGTCTGAACTTATTCTATGATTCTCAGTTAATGGATTCTCAGTATTATGACATTAATGTCACTGTCAGCGGAAACGGAATTTTTGAAATAACTCTAGCTGACCTTTATGTCGATTACGGAGAAAAGACTCTTGTTTATGATGGAAGCGGACATGATTTAGCTGATCCGGGATTATTTGCCGTATCTGGACTGAAAGAAAATGATTCGTTGATGTTTGACCAGCTAATCAAATCAGAAACAGGTACTTACGAGATGGATTCGCTGATTTCCGGATACCAGATTATCGGCAGTGATATACAGTCAAGAAATAATTGTTATAACCTTATTGTTACCGGTCAGGTTGAGCTTTATCAGATTCAGATAACAGTTACTCAGACCGGAGGCCAATGGACCTATGATGGCTGTCTTCATCAGCCGACTATGACTTATGTCGCCTCAGACCTTTCCCAACAGCTTTGCTCTATTTCGGTTGTTTCCAACATTGGTTTTACTAAGGCGGGAACTTACCAAATTCCTTCATCATATTCTTCTGATGATTACACGATTGTGGTTAAACAAAAGAGTGATAACAGGATTATTCCTAATGATTGTCTGAATATTATGGTAGATACTGTCGGTGACTGTGTTATTAATAAAGCTGACTTGGATATTGATTTTGGTTCTCATTCCTATATCTATGATGGACAGGAATATGATTTTTCTTCCTTGACTAATTATCAAATCCAAGGCTTGGAAACAACTGATACCTTAATCATTGATGAAGCGGTGTATGTTAATAAGGGAACTTATGATTTCAGCAATGAAAATTATATGCCGGTTTTCCACATTCTTAATCAGGAAAATGAAGATGTTAAATTCTGTTATAACATTAACTTCACAGGAACCTTAGTGTTAAAATCTGCGGTTTTAACAATTGATTTTACTAGTGAATCAACAACAATAACTTATGATGGACTGAATCATTATTTTACCTTTACATATTCTCTTGATGATGAATTTGCCTCTGATTATGCAGTGAATGTCAATAACCTAATATTTTTCAAGAATGCCGGAATTTATTATGCTCAGGCAGGAGACGATGATTTTGATATTTCTTTCACTAATTTGTTAAATCCTTCCAGAGTCCTTGATTCCTCCTTTGTTCAAATTCTGATTGTTAGTTCGGATGCTGTTTTCACCATAGAAAAGAAAGCCATTGTTCTTGATTTTGAGAATTGGGTTTTGATGTATACCGGAAGAGAGTATTCGATTACTGATTTAGGCAATAAAGCTTTTGCTGCTGGTAACTCCCTCCTAGCTTCAAACGACTCACTTGTTTTTGCCTCCGCTGATAAATATCTGAATCTAGGATCATATGATATGGGAAATATCAGTGTTTCTGTTGTTGATTCAGAAGGCCAGGATATGACCGGAAATTATTCGTTTGGGTTCCTTAATAGTTCAATTACTATAGAACGAGCTATCCTATCAATTTCAGCTAGTGGAAATCAAGCGATTATCTATGATGGAAAAGCTCATTATTATTCTCTGAATTACGAATTTGACTCACGGTTTGCCAGTGACTATTCTGTTTCTGTTGTCTCCGTGGGCTACACTACTGTTGGTGAATATGCTCTTGGACGTGATTCGTTTATTATTACTGTTACTTCAAATGTTGATTCTTATATTATTGATTCTGATTGTCTCATTGTTAATATTTCCACTGTCTCGAATGACTCTATCAGTATCAGTAAATGTGATTTGACATTGGATTTCGGAACTAATAATTTCATTTATGATGGCAACAGTTATTCAGTCTGGGATTATCTTATTACCAACGAAACACTAACGACAAATGGTGATACCATTGACAATCACCCCGACTATAGCCTCACTGAAATGGGCGAATATGATTTATCAAGTTTTGATTTTTCCTCTATCAGCATCATCGATTCGGAAGGTGAAAACAGGACCTCTTGTTATAACCTTCTTATTGAGGGCGTTATCAAGATTTGTCAGGGACGTTTAACTATTACGGTAGAGAATTCTACTTATGTATATGATGGTCAAAGCCACTATCTAATCATTACATCCTATGATTTCTCGGGATTTGAATCACATAGCGGAAATAATCAGTTCTCAGTTGAGATTGATGTTGCTTCTTCGATTTCCCTTATTAACGTCGGAAGAGTAGATGTTCTGAGCCAGGAAAACCTCTCATTTATCGTCCGTGATTCCAATGATGAGGTAATATCCAATGAATATATTGATTTGGTTGTCATTTCCGATACCCCGAATCTTCCCTACATTGAAATTACACCTTATGAACTGGAAATTGATTTATCTTCAAATACCAGAATCTATACCGGAAATGATTATAGTGTCAATGAATTCCTGAAGACATATCAGACTACTTTCGGTGATACTATCACTATCAGTAATGGTTTGACTGCCAGCCTTGCGGAAATCGGAAGTTATGATTTTTCTTCTTTTGATATTGAATACCATATTCTGAGTACTTTAGGAGCTGATATCACTCCCAATTATTCGGTCAGTTTCACGGGTGATTTAGAGATAATCCGGGCTGAAATAAACTTCATAAATGATGATCTTGAATTTACCTATACCGGACAATTAATAGAATTATCTTTGCAGAATTTCCCGCATACTGATAATCTTCCGGCTGGTTATTCTGTTACTGATATGGCTTGCAATAATGGAAACTATTTGGTGGGTCAGTACGCATTTGAGGACTTGTCTGTCACTCAGTTAACTATTACTTTCAATGATATTCCAGTTACGTTTAAGACTGATTTCCATGACTTTGTATCGATTAGTTTTTCTAATAATTCACTAATAATTAACAAAGCAATTCTCAATGTTGACTTATCAAACACTATTAAAGATGTCTATTATGACGGAACAACTTACGCGATTGAAGATATAATCCCCCTTTCTGCTTTTGAGATTTGTTCAACTGACCGTATTTCAATAGGATATGAAGAGACTTTGGCTTTCGGTGAGAATGAAATCATCAATCATGTTACGACTTTTGAAATCGGTCTTTCTAAGGGACTCAGCTATTCAATCATTCATCAGACTGATGGTGCTGATGTTACTTTCTGCTATCAGATGAATTTTACCGATGTCAGTTTCTCAATTACCCAGATCTATATTGAATTAACGGTTTCAAATGATAGCAAAGTTTATGATGGACAGGTTCTGTCTTATATGAGTGGTCCGAGCTACTCTTGCCTGATGCCTGGCGATCTAGCAGTCTTCACTCTTTCTACTCCAAGTAGTGATTTTGGCGATTATCAGATGACACTTGATAATCTGACATTCGTAATTTCCGATTCTGATGGAAAGGTTCTTTTCTCTTCTGAATATAAGAGAGATTATGTAATCATTGATTTACAGCCTGTGACTTTTTCAATAACTAAGGCTGATCTTGTTTTGAATTTTGAAACAACTATCCGTCCTTATGCTGGCCATAGTTATGGGTTCAGCGATATCTATGATTTTGATGAAATTGTGAATTCTGCTTTGCCTTCATTACTGATGAACAAAGCCTCACTGGTGTTTGATTCCACAATTGAATTCCAGTTTGAAAATGGCGTCGATACTAATTATGATTTATCTCTCTATCTGAATAATCTCAAGGTCTTCCTTAATTCCGTTACTGATATTACTTCCAATTTCAACATTTCCCTCGCTGGAACATTCTCGGTTATTTCCTGTTCACTGAGTTTCGATTTCGGCTCAGAAAATGAGACTTACAATCAAAAAATCTATGATGGAGAGAATTTCAGTCCCTCCTCACTGGAAAACTATCTTGTTCAGACAAATCTTCCCACCAGATATCAGGTTTTGGTTCTTGACATTAATAATTCAAAAGCGGTATCAGGTACTGATTATGGTCTATATGTCGGTACCTATGACTATCTCTATGAATGCATTTCCTTTGAAGTCCGTGATGAGAAAGGCAATGTTGTTTTCTATCATCATTTTGACAATGACGAAGACTGTAGCCATCTGAATCTGAGTATTGCTGGTAAATTTGAGATTTCAGAACGTCCTATACAGATAGGCTCTGACTCAACTTTGATCTATACCGGAAATATCTATGATGTTTCTTTCCTGTTTAAGAATACTGATCCTGCACCAGATGATTCAATCTCTTATTCCTTTACTTACCCAACACTCTCTCAGACTACAACATATAGTAATGATGAAATTTTTGATTTTACTATTAAAAACACCGCTGGGTTTGATGTTACCTCGAATTACGTGATAACAATTTCCGGTAGCATTACTTTCCTGGTGGTTAATCTTTCCGTCGATGTCACTGAACCTACGAGATATTATGATGGCAAGGGCTTCTCAGCGGAAGATTTGATATTATCATCTGGCAATCTTCCAGAGGGATATCTCTTCAGCTGCGAAGGTGATTTCTCTTTTGTAGAAGCTGGCCAGTATCAACTTGATTCTTCCCTGATCACCATTCATCTGTTTGATGCTTTGGGAGAAGAAATTATTTTTGCCAACGGAAACGCCTACGATTATATCAACTGTACTTTTGTTACTGACACTATGACGATCAATCCTACTCCATTGACAATAAGCCTAAGCCAAACCACCCATGTCTATGATGGTCAAAAGGCTGACCTTAACAGCCTTATTGAATATGAGTTAGGAAATCCTGCTCTTTCTCAGATTAATATTGAGGCGGTTGGATATTATTCCGATTTGATTGATGTTGGAGTTTATCAGCTGACAGAAGAAAACCTTTCAATATCCATCAATAACGGATATAGAATCTATGTTTCAGATAATTCGAATTTTGAGATTACTTTCCTTACTAGTCAATTTGAAATAACTAAAAAGACTCTTGTTTTGAACTTCGGTCAGCAAACCACATATTATTCCGGAGAAAACATCTATGTCAGTTACTACCAGACTCTGGGATATGAGAATGGCATAATTACTTCTGATGAAAATTCTGACTTAGTTTCTGGGCAGACCATTTTCTTTGATGAATATGGCAATGAAAAATTTTATGAAATCGGAACGTATGATTTTAGTCTTACTGATTATCTGCCGAAAATCCGAATCACTGATAGTGAGACTAAGGAAACCACGAGTAATTATGACATTACGATTATTGGTTCTATCACCATTGAAAAATTATCCATTGAATTGACAATTGTTTCACAGGTTCTTACTTATTCTTCCTCTTATCCAACAATTAGATATGTGGTTAGCGGAGGAAGTATTCTGGCTGATGGCCGGTATGAAGTTTCCGGCAGTTCAACCTTGAATTATTTCAATGTCGGAACTTATGGATATTCTGACTTGGGTCCTATGACCATTTCAGCTATGTTTGAGGGAAAAACCGTTGAAATGAAGGAAGAGAACATGACTATTACCATCAAGGGAACGGAAAGGTTTACCTGTGTGATAAAGAAAGCAACAATCTATGTTTCCACTCAGTCGATCTTCTCGGAATATCAGGGTGAAATCAACACTCTTGAATCTTCTTATTTAGGTGGATTCACAGTTAAGAACGGATTTAGGGCCGCTAGAGTTATGTATCTGACCGATTCAGGAGAACTGGATGCAGTCGGAAATCATTATCGAACCAGTTATTCCGGCAATGAAAACAACATTTACGATAATACGATTGTCGATGATGTTTCAAGACTGGTCATTGCTGAATCCCGATATGATTCCAACAATAATTATTTCTTGGCTGATGCAACTGCCAATTATAATGTTGTTTATCAGTTTGGAAAAATTTACTTTGAAGTATATTAAAAAATTGCTAGGCCTAGGCCTAGCAATCTTATGACCGCATTATTTTTTGGCTAAGAATTCCAGAATATCATCAACTACTATCTGTCGGTCAAGTTCGTTAAGGATTTCGTGTCTCATTTGCGGATAAAGCTTTAAAGTGACATCTTTCACTCCTAATTTTTTATAGAAATCATAGAGTTTTGTGACACCCTTTTTTCCGCCGACTGGGTCATCTTCTCCAGAAACTAAGAGGATATGTTCATCGCGAGAAATCCTGGAGGTGTTGGCCTTTTTGTAGAGAGTGTTCATACCAGCCATGAATTCGACATAGAAGCCTTTGGTGTTAGGATGACCACAATAAGGCTCGGCAATGTAGGTTTGGACATTTTCTTCGTTGTAGCTTAACCAATCAAGATCGGTTTTTCTGTCTTTGATGGATTTGGCGTAGGCACCTAAGGCCATGTTGTTGATAAATACTGATTTTTGATTTCTGGTCTTTTTCGTGGTAGTTATTTTAGCTAAGAAAGAGGCAAGACCAAAAGGCTGACCAGGTCCGTTTGAACCCATGATGATAGCTTTTTCGACTGATTTAGGATAATATTCAAGATAAGACTGAACAAAGAATGATCCCATGGAATGTCCCATCAAATAGACAGGCTTTCCTTGCTTTCTTAATTCTTCGACAGTATTTTTTAGGGCTTGAAGAGTCATCTTCCAGGCATCGAAAGGCCAAATCTGCTGGTCATCAACAGTTCTGGCGTTTAAGCCCTGACCAAAATGATCCAGCATATAAAAAGAATAGCCGGCTTCATTTAAATCTTTAGCAAACCCAGCATACCTTGCAGAATATTCCTGCATTCCTGTTATTCCTAAAAGAATAGCTTTTGGTTCATTGATTTTGAATACTGTTCCCCTTAAAGAATATTCATTATTAATTTTTGTTTCGAATTGTTCCATATAAATTTCTCCAGTCTAAATATTGTACATTATTGTAAGCGGTTGTGAAGGTTTTTTCAATGGTTTTGGGTTTCCAAAATAGCTAAAGATAAGTTTTGTTTATAAATTCAAATGTTCGTAAAATGTCAAAAGTTAAACAACTTTAGCAAATTTGTTGGACTAATCAATTGGAAACCAAAAAAATAAAGCTGGTTTCTTTGAAATCGCTTCCATAATCTATTTACAGTAACTATAATAATAAAGAGTGAGGTGTTTACTATGCACTATGATGTAATTGTTATTGGAAGTGGTATTACCGGTAGTTCTGTAGCTATGGAATTATCCAAATATCATCTAAAGGTAGCTGTCCTTGAAAAAGAAAACGATGTGGCTATGAAAACCACCAAAGCGAATTCAGGAATTGTCCATGCTGGTTATGATCCAAAGCCGGGAACTCTTATGGCCAGGCTAAATGTAGAGGGGGCTAAGCAAATACATGCTTTAGCACCCTTGATGAATTTCCATTTTAAGGAAATTGGATCTCTTGTTATTGGATCAACCCCTGAAGAACATGAGACAATCAACAAGCTTTACTCTAGAGGATTAGAAAACAAAGTTGAGGGAATCAAAATTTTAAAGACATCTAATGAAGTCCATAAAATTGAGCCTAACTTAAATCCCGACATTGATTTTGCACTATATGCTCCTTCCTGCGGTGTAGTTTCGCCTTGGGAAATGGCTTTGGCTTTCAGTTATACAGCGAGAATCAATGGTGTTGATTTTTTCTTTGATTCCGGAGTGACTGACATAGTTTCAGTCGATAATGGTTATCAGATTATGGCTGGTGGAAAAGCATACGAATGCGAATATGTCATTAATTGTGCTGGCCTTTATGCTGATAAGATTTATCAGTTGGCTCTAAAAGACAAAAAAGATGAATCTTTCGAGATCATCCCCTGCAAAGGTGAATACTATCTTCTTGATAAAGATCAAGGCAGTATCCTTAATCATGTTATTTTCCAGACACCAACTAAGCTTGGAAAAGGTGTCTTGGTTTCTCCAACAGTCCATGGAAATTTAATTGTCGGACCTAATGCTGATTATGATGAAGACAAAGATGATACTTCAACCAAGAGTGAAGCTCTTTCCTTAATTAGACAGGCTAGTCTTAAAACTACGTCCAAAGTATCTTTTGGTAGTAATATCCGTAATTTTTCTGGCGTAAGATCTTACATTAAGGATTATGAGGACTTCTTAATTGCCGAAAGTCCTATTCTTCCTCATTTCATTAATTTTGCTGGAATTAAGTCTCCGGGAATTTCCTGTGGCCCAGCTTTTGGTACGGAGGCTATCAAAATCTTGTCTGGAAAAGGCCTTAAGTTAGATAAAAAGCCTGATTTCAAGTATTACCGACTTCCTTCTTATTTTAAAGAAATGTCAGTTATTGAAAAACAGGATGCTATTGCTAAGGATAAGCGTTTTGGTCAAGTTATCTGTCGCTGTGAGACTGTGACTGAAGGCGAAATACTGGATGCTATCCATGCTCCGATTCCGGCAAGAACCATTGACGGCATTAAACGTCGTACAAATGCCGGTATGGGAAGGTGCCAGGGTGGGTTCTGTGGACCAAAGATATTTAAAATCCTGATGGAAGAACTGAATCTAAACTATGATGAGGTATATCAGGACACTACTGGCTCAAATATTGTTGTCGGTAAGACTAAGGAGGCAAAATAAATGAACACGAATAGAGATTTAATCATTATTGGTGGAGGCCCTGCTGGTCTTGCTGCTGCTTATGGTGCTTTTCAGGAAGGATTAAGAGATATTCTGATAATTGAAAGAGATGACACTCTTGGCGGAATTCTTAATCAGTGCATTCATAATGGTTTTGGTCTTCATCGTTTCAATGAAGAACTGACAGGTCCGGAATATGCCAACCGTTATGAAGAAATGGTCAAATCAACCTCAGTGGAGATTATGAGCAATACCATGGCCATTAATCTTACTGATGATAAGGAAGTTACCGTTATTTCATCTGAGGGTGGATTACAGGTATTGAAAGCTAAAGCCATTATCCTGGCTATGGGCTGCCGTGAAAGACCCAGAGGAGCAATTTCCACACCAGGTGATCGCTGCGCTGGTATCTTCACTGCTGGTGCTGCTCAGAAATACTGTAATATCGATGGCTATTTGGTTGGTAAAAGAATTGTGATTCTTGGTAGCGGCGATATTGGTCTGATTATGGCCCGAAGAATGACTTTGGAAGGAGCCAAAGTTTTAGCTGATGTCGAACTTTGTCCCTATTCCAATGGATTAGCCAGAAATATTGCCCAATGTCTTGATGATTATGATATTCCTCTTTATCCGTCTTATACTGTCACTGATATCGTTTCTGACAAGGATCATCAACGTATTCAGAAGGTAGTTATTTCCAAAGTTGATGAACATAAAAAGCCTATACCCGGTACGGAAATTTCTTTTGACTGTGATACATTATTGTTATCAGTTGGACTTATTCCTGAAAATGAATTATCGGGGAAAGCTGGAATTGAACTTGATTGCCGAACACGTGGCCCGATTGTTTTTGATAATTTAGAAACGGATAAGGAAGGTGTTTTTGCCTGCGGAAATGTTCTTCAGGTTCATGATTTGGTTGATAATGTTTCGGCAGAAGGCGAGAGAGCTGGACATAATGCTGCTAAGTATATTCAAAATGGTGAGCCTATATCTAAGATTGTTAAAGTTTGCCCTGGCCCAGGAATCGGATATGTCTGTCCGCAGTTTATCAGAGTTGATACAATGGAAGATTCAGTTAATGTTTTCTTCCGTGTCAACCTTCCTGAAAATAACGTGACTTTGGTTTTATCCGGAAATGATGGTAAATTGGCCTCTGTTAAGAAGATTAGGGTCGCACCTAGTGAAATGGAGTCTTTGAAGATCAAGAAGGAATATTTGAATAATTGCTCGGAAATTACTGTTTCTTTGGAGGAAAACCATAATGATTAAAGACATGGTCTGTATAAACTGCCCCAGAGGCTGTCATATCAAGGTTGATACGGAAGCTCTGACTGTCAGTGGAAATTTCTGTCCTCGTGGAAAAGCTTACGGTATCAGTGAAGTCACAGATCCTAAGAGAACATTGACTTCGACAGTTGCTGTTACTGGTGGTGTGATTGAAAGAGTATCCGTTAAAAGTTCTCAGCCGATTGAAAAGAAGCTTTTATTTAAGGCTATGGATGAAATCAATAAGATACGGATTAAAGCACCTGTTGAAATCGGAACAGTCATAATCGAAAATCTTCTTTCAACGGGAGTCAATATTATTGCAACTAAAACTGTGGAGGCCAAAAATGACTGATGAACACTCAACGAAGAAAAGATATATTATTTCACTTGATCAAGGCACAACTTCTTCTCGTTGTGTGATATTTGACAACTTTGGTAATATTATTCAGATTGTCCAAAAGGAATTTAAGCAAATTTTTCCGAAGTCTGGTTGGGTTGAACATGATCCTATGGAAATCTATTCCAGTCAGTATTCCGTTATGACTGAAGCAATTGCCCAGTCTGGTATCAGACCATATCATATTCAAGGAATAGGTATCACCAATCAGCGTGAGACCACAATTGTTTGGGACAAAAATACTGGTAAGCCAATTTATAATGCCATTGTGTGGCAGTGCCGAAGAACAGCTCCAATTGTTGAAGAGATGAAAAAAGATAAAAAAATGGCTGAATATATCCGCCAGACTACCGGTCTTGTTATGGATGCCTATTTCTCGGCCACCAAAATCAAATGGATTCTGGATAATGTTCCAGGAGCCCGAGAAAAAGCTGATAATGACGAACTTCTTTTTGGAACAGTTGATACATGGCTCATGTGGAAACTGACTGATGGAAAAGTGTTTGCGACTGATTACACTAATGCCTCTAGAACGATGCTTTTTGATATTAATAAGCTCACCTGGGACAAAAAAATATGTGATTATCTTAATATTCCAATGAGTATGCTTCCAGCCGTAAAAGGAAGTTCCTGCATTTTCGGCTATGTTAATATTTTTGATACTGAAATCCCAATTGCTGGTGTTGCCGGAGACCAACAGGCAGCCTTATTTGGTCAGACCTGTTTCCGAAAAGGGGAAGTTAAGACCACCTATGGTACTGGCTGTTTCCTTCTGATGAATATCGGTACCACTCCTTGCTTAAGCAAGAATGGTTTGGTTACCACTATCGCCGCTAGTTCCGATTGTCATGGCAAGCCTGAATACGCCTTGGAAGGTTCGGTTTTTGTCGGTGGTGCTGTTATTCAATGGATCAGAGACAAAATGAGATTTGTTTCTGATGCTTCCGACAGTGAGTATTTTGCAACCAAAGTTGAAGATAATGGCGGAGTATATATGGTTCCGGCTTTTACGGGCTTGGGTGCTCCATACTGGGATATGTATTCCCGTGGAACTTTATTCGGTATCACCCGCGGCACAACCAGAAATCATATTGTCCGAGCTTCTTTGGAATCCATTGCTTATCAGGTGACTGATGTTATTGAGGCAATGAAGAGTGATACTGGTTTATCAATTAAATCCATCAAGGTTGATGGCGGAGCCTCAAAAAATGATTTCTTAATGCAATTCCAGTCAGATGTTGCAAGACTGAAAACCGTTCGGGGAAAGATAAACGAGACGACTGCCTTAGGTGCTTATTATTTAGCAGCTCTAGCAGTTGGCATGTATAAAAACAAATCTGAAATCAAAAAGCTTGCGGAATCTGATAAGTGTTTTACCCCTAAAATGTGCGAGGAAACTCGTGAGAGATACTTGAAGAAATGGCATAAAGCTGTCAAGATGTGCCAGGGATGGGATGACGATTCCGTTTGTTAACCAGTTGATGAAAGCGATTTCAAAAAAGCAATTTTATAAAGTACGTCATGTTTAATTTTTAATGTAAAATTGCCTCTTTTTCTAAAAATATTCAAAAATATTATTGAAATCGCTCAAAAAATAATAACAATAAAAAATGAAAACACGTAATATTGTTTTCATTTTTTTATAGTTTGTATTGCTTTATCCTATTTGAAGCCGGAAAATATAGCCATCTCGGAAAGGGGGACAACAAAATGATTACTACAAAGAAATCAGTAAGTCTATCCTCTGTTTCGGGCTTTTATTTTAGCTATTTTTACTTTTATGGAAAGAAACTTCTTTCTTAGGTTTAAATAGTTCAAATATTTATTCCTTGGTTGAAGTTAATAGCCAAGGACATAAAATGTGTTAGCTTATCTTAAGTAACAATATATGCCTGAGGCTATGCAGTCTCAGGCTTTTTTTCACTTAAAGGAGGGTAACACCATTATGAAAAAGCACGTAATTATGTCTTTAGCCGCATTATCTCTTGTCGTTCCTATGACTAGCTGTTCTAACTCCGATTTATATACCATCGGAATTCTTGAATATATTACTCAGGATGCTCTGGAAGCTGTCAGAAATGGTTTTGTCAGTCAGCTGAAGGAAAAGGGATATGAGGATGGTAAGAATATCTCTATCCAATATCAGAATCCTGAAGCCAATGCCTCGACTCAGACAACTATGGCCAGCAAACTCGCACGTGAATGTGACCTGGTTTTCGGAATTGCGACTCTCAGTGCTGTTGCCTTAAAAACCGCCGTTGATGATGCTTCAAAGGATATTCCGGTTGTCTATTCGGCCTGTACTGATCCTGTCGGTGCCGGATTAATAACTTCCGTGACTGATCATGCTAATGTCATCGGTACATCGGATGCCGGACCAACTAAAAAGAACATTGAGTTATTTACTAAGTTCAAAGATGCCGATAACCATGATATTGAAAAAATCGGCATTATTTATTCAACAGCTGAGAGCAACTCAATTGTTCAGTTTCATGAGGCTCAGGCTGCCTGCTCAGAATTAGGAATCACTTTAATTGATGGTGGATTTTCTGATTCCACAATGATCAATTCCACGGTCAACAATCTAATTTCTCAAGGAATCAAAGGATTATTTGTTCCGACTGATAATGCGGCCGCTGCAAGTATGGTGTCAATCAAAGATTCACTGATTAGCAATAAGATCCTGACCGTCTGTGCGGATGAAGGTGAAACTAAGAATGGCGGATCTTTAGGCTATTCGGTTTCCTACTCTAATTTAGGAAAAACTACGGGCGATATGGTAGCTTCCCTAATTTCAGGAACTGATATCGCTGATATTACCTGCTCCTATTCTTCCTCTTTCCCTTTGGTTATAAACGAAGATTTCTTCACTGAAACTGGCATAGTTCTTCCAGATGAAATTCCGGATAATGTGAGTATGAATTAATATGACTTTATCGAATATTGTAGAATTTGTCGCTGTTGATGCCTCTATGCAGGGGTTTATCTGGGCTATCTTGGCTCTAGGGGTTTTCATCGCCTATAAGGTTCTCAACGTTGCTGATATGAGTGTGGATTCGCTTTTCCCCTTTGCTGGAATTATTTCACTTACTTTTATCAATTTGGGAATGGATCCCTTAGTTAGTATTATCCTTAGCATTATGGCTGGGATGCTGGTAGGACTGATAAATGCTGCCTTACATCTTTATCTTCATATTCATCCCTTGCTAGCTGGTATTGTCATTATGGTGGCTCTATACACGCCAAATGTTATTTTGGCTCCTGGCGTTCTGTCAGTTGCTAAGGATAAGAACACAATCTTTACTATTGTAAATGGTTTAATCAATAACCTTGATGTTACCAAGATTCTTCTTCTCTTAATTTTTGTGGCTATATTCTTTGCTTTGGTATATTGGTTCTTCGGAACTCAAATCGGACTTTCACTACGTGCTAGCGGAAAGAACAAGGAAATGTCGATGGCTAATGGCGTGAATACTAATAATCGCTATATTCTCGGAATGATGATTTCCTCAGCTTTGGTGGCTTTGTCCGGGGCTTTGTATGCTCAGATGAACAAATATACTTCTCCCGACACCGGAAGAGGAGCTATTATTGTCGGACTGACAATAATTTTCCTGGGCGAAGTAATTCTTTCCGATAAGAAATTTTGGCTTTCTCTGGTTAGCATTGTTCTTGGCGGATTGATATATTGGGTGATTATCGACTTGATACTTTCTATTCCGAGTTTTAATACCAACTTTTTGAAGTTAATGCAGGGTGCCATGATTGTCATCGTTGTGATAATCGGACAGGTCAAAAAGAAATTCAGTGATATGAAACTTAAAAAGAAATTCAAAAGTGACACTGAAAAGGGGGAGGTGACCGTATGATTGAATTAAAACATTTGGATAAGAACTTTATCACGTCTAACCCCAGCCAGCCGGTTAACTATGTGCTTAAAGATATTAATTTGAAAATCAATGATAATGATTTCGTTACCGTTATCGGAACTAATGGCTCTGGAAAATCCACTCTTCTGAACACGATTGCCGGTTCATTAGCTCCAACCAATGGCGATGTTCTTTTTGACGGTCTTGAGGTGACAAATCTTAAAGAATATCAGCGTGCAAAATGGATTGGAAGAGTATTTCAGGATCCTAATGTTGGGACTATTGGCGAGATTTCCATCATTGAAAACATGGCCTTAGCCATGCAGAGAGGTGAAAAAAGAGGCCTTAAGTGGGCACTGAATACTTCGCTGCTGAAAGAATGCCGTGAAAGGCTTGCTGCTTTGAATCTAGGTTTAGAGAAAAGAATGAATGACAAAATGTCTTCACTGTCGGGTGGACAAAGACAGTCAATAACTCTTCTTATGGCCACCATGACCAAGCCGAAACTTTTATTGCTGGATGAGCATACAGCCGCTCTTGATCCGAAAACCAGTAAGAATATTTTAGCTCTTACTCAGAATCTGATTGAAGAAAAAAAGCTTACGGCTATGATGATTACCCATAATATGAGGGATGCTATTAATTATGGTAACCGTCTGATTATGATTTCCGAAGGCCGAATAATTGCCGATATTGGGCAGGATGAAAAGAAGAATCTGAAAATTGAAGATCTTTATGCTCGCTTTGATGAGGCTGAGAAAAGAAACTAAAAAGAAAAGTGAGGCTCAGGCGAGCCTCACTTTTTTGATTATTCAGTAGTGATGCACTTAGGAATGACAGTGGTTCCGATATTGCAGACTTCGTATTTGATATCCTGCTGGACACCGAGACTGGTGAAACCGGTAAGGATATTGTTGATTGTGCCATCGGGATTCAAAGTGATGGTAAGCTTGTTGGTAGAACCTTCAAGGACAGCAGAATTAGCTTTATCAAATCCATTATCGAAATAAGAGCCGGCATTAGAGAGAACAACAGATTCAATTTCATAAGTATAATCACCTGTCTTTTGGAAGAGTTCAGGTGAAACATTATAGAAAGTAGGTCCGATATCTTCAAAAGTATCTTTGATTAAGACGGAAGTATCATTGACATAGACTGGTGTCCACTTGAAGTCAACGCCATTAGCAGCAATCCATTCATAGGAATAGTAGCCTTCTTCAGTCTTGATCAGTTTGAAGTCACTTTCATTTCCACTTTCGTTTAAGACTGGCTGAAGTCTATCTTCACCCTGAGTATATTGATGGAAGAAGACTAAATCTTCAGTGAAGTAACCAATGGTTTCGGTATCTTCTGAGGAAGTGTCTCCGAGGAAAGTCTTAGAATAAGTGAAGTTTGTTTTGTCTTTCAGGCAATTGAGAGCAGTGGCCAATTCTGGATTGCTGTGCTCAAAAGCATGGAGATGTTCAACCTTTGCTGTCTTTAGATTGGTGTAACTGATGCTGTACTGGGCCTCTCTGGTCCATCTGGTTCCATCGCCCTCATCATTCATGATGATATCAACACCCTTGATAGTGCCATCCTCATTCAGGTTGATATAGGCATCAGTGATGAAGTTAAGGGCGGCTGCCTGATAGCAATTGACTAAGAACTCAGCTTTGGAAGTGTCAAGATGAAGAACATCTTCGGTATCGAAATACAGAGCACTTTCAGGAATGAAATCCCAAGGATTTCTGAATTCGGAATCAAAGATGATTGGTGTGTAAACACCAGTGTTATCGTCATAGTCACTGGCAATCAGCTGCTCATATTCATTGGAATAGCTGATTTGTTCGGTTAAAGCAATACCGGTATCGGGTTCACGGAAATAACGGTAATAGTCTAAATCTGCTTGATTAATTGAGATATCGATAGGATTGTGGGTAGTTTTATCTAAACTGCAGGATTCTTTGTGCCCGGTAGTAGCATAGGCTCTTTCTTCGCCATAGGCAAAAGTGAAGAAGTAATCATATTTGACTTCAACATCATCTTCATCATCGGCAGTACGGTAAACTCTGACTGTGCTGTCAGTTTCAACAGTATGGCTGGTGTTCTTCAAAGACTGGATAGCTTTAGTGATTCTGTTATCAACTGGGGTAGTAGAGGTGGAAGCGGAGGTATCAGCTGAAACAGAGGGTTCAACCGAAGTTGATTCTGAGACTGAAACGGAGGTGGAATCACTAGCAGTATCGGAAGTGGAAGCTGAGGTTGCGGAACAAGATCCGAGAATCAAAGGGAGGATGAGGAATAAAACTTTATTTTTCTTGAAATTCATGATTATTCTCCTTGTTAAATGGCACTTGCATCAAGCCAAGCAGGAATCGTTGTTGAGCCATATTCAGTGAAATATTCATTAACAGTCACTGAAGAAAGCGAAACATTGGAAGTGGCAGTAATGTAGCCGATTTTGCCATCAGAATTAAGTTTGATAGTTGACTTCATACCTTCATAATCTGATAAAGAAAAATCACTGTAAATCAAATCACATGATCCATATTAGACAGAATCACTGATAAGGTCATAGGAATTATCATCAATCTGATTATAGATAGCAGATGAAACGGAGGCAAAATCCGGAAGAATGTCGGTTAACTGAATGGTTGAACCGGTAACCCAAGTATTCAATGTAGCTGAATAGTCATATTGGCGGAACCTAGTGCCGGACTTCTTGAAATAGATATCGCCATCGGAAACACCGATAGTCAGACCATTAGCGTGATAGTAGATATCATCTTCAGTAACATAGATAACAGATTGTGAAGAGAAGTCACGTGAGTTTATAACTATTGTGTAGTTGTCACCCATTGTAGTTAAAGCATTCTCTAAAGCAGTATTGGAGATTGTGGATGGAGTTAAGAACTTGCATTCGGTTTATCCAAAATCAAAATTCAGATCAGCTTCCATGATGCTAGGAATAGAAATGATGTTTCCGCTAGAATCGGTTGCACCATCTGGACGGTCGGAAACGACAAAATCCAAACCAGTTACCTGATTGTTCTCAATGACAAATTTTGCTGATTCGACATTGCGGCTGACACCAAAATAGTCTTCTAAGACTAAGCAGGCTTTGACAGTCGACAAGGAATAATCTTCGAAAATATCATCGGAATCAATGTAATCCCAGGGATTGGAGTAAACTTCAGAGAAGAGCTGATCAGAGAAAAGACTCTGAACGGCATAGGAGGAAACGGTGTTTGTGGTGGTGAGGTATTCTTTTTTCAGAATACCGGAAGAATCTTCAAAGAAGATTTCTCCGGTATCAAGTTCTTTGACCATTTTGACTTTACGTCCATTGGAATTAGTCAAAGTTGCATAATCACGGTTAATGGTGTAAGTGGTTGTGGAACTGAGGAATGAGTAATCTTCGGGATAGTCAGTTCTCTCGGTAGCTTGGCCCTTTACGGTGACATCTCCATTAAGGAGAGCAAGAATCTGGCTAGCAGTGATGGTGGCTTCACCAGTGGCATTGAGCTGTCCAGCCTCTGATGAAATTGCTGAAGAACATCCAGTTAAGGCAAGAATAGAAGTAAGAAGGAATATTTTATTGATATTATTGTGTTTCATGTTTTTTCTCCTGACTAGATGCCTAAAGTCCAAAGACTATCTTCGAAATCAGCAACCTTCCTTAAATCAGTAGTTCCAAAGTCAGAATATGAGACTTTGGTTGTGGCTACAGTCTGGGTATCTTCGAAAAGGAAAGAGAGTGAATAAGAAATGACTTCTTCCGAAGATTCTGGAATCTCGATAGTGAGGGCCCGGAAATCATAAG
>JBAXZU010000018.1:0-19661 GCA_041670225.1 Bacilli bacterium
ATTTACGTTCCTGCTTTCTTCTTCTTTGCCGGATCAGGAATCTATTATCTGGTTCTGTTAGTCATTTCCAGGACGCCATCGATTACAACGAATGGAAGTTTGGCGAAAGAAAAGAATCAATCGCCTTTGCCTGGAGACCATTAGATGTCAAGTTAGGCAGCGGACTTAATCTCGGTATCAGAAATCTCACCTTTATTATCACGGGCACGGCCTCAGCTCTCAATGCTATTTCCAAATACGAAGGACTCAACAATGCCGGCTATTATGAACAGGCTGAGATCATCGCCAAGGGTGAAACCTTCAATGGCGATATTGCTCAGGCTTTGCAGCAGATAACCAGTGGACAGTTAGCAGGTGTTGGTTATCTCATCATCGGAACCATCTTAGTTGCTTTCCTTGCCGGCTTCTTCATTCTCCACTTTGGATTCAAGATTGATGAGAAGATGGAAATCATGATTGTCGATGAATTAGAAAAGCGTCATAAAAAAGATGAAGAAGAGATTTCTAACCCAAGTAAGCAGTCTCCGGAAATCAATTCTCTGTCCGATAATATTCAATCCAATCAAACAAATATTTAACTTTTGTTCATTATTTAAAAAAGCGCCTAAATTTATTGATTTTTTCTAAAAAAACAATGGATTAAAGCGCTTTTTGCAATTATAATTATATTGATAAATTGGAGGCATACAATGGATGAAGTAAAAATTATTGAAATTAAGAAAAGTGTTTTTGCTGATAACAACAAAGAAGCAGATTCACTCAGAAAGAAACTTAAGGAAAAAGGTGTCTTCCTTCTTAACTTAATGTCTTCACCAGGTTCTGGAAAAACCACTACCTTGATTCAGGTTATCAATTCCCTAAAAGACAAAATCAGAATTGGTATCATGGAAGCTGACATTGACTCCGATGTCGATGCCAAGAAAATCATTGCTGCTACCGGAGTGAAAGCCATTCAGCTTCACACTGGCGGAATGTGCCATCTTGATGCGGAAATGACCGAACAGGGATTAGCGGCAATCAATCAAAATGATTTTGACTTGGTTGTTCTGGAAAATGTCGGAAACCTTGTCTGCCCAGCCGAATTTGACACTGGTGCCAGCAAGAGTATCATGATTCTCTCAGTTCCAGAAGGCGATGATAAGCCACTGAAATATCCTCTGATGTTCTCTATTGTTGATTTAGTCGTTATTAATAAGATTGATGTTCTTCCGTATTTTGACTTTAATGTCGATAAATGCAAGGAATACGTCAAAACCCGCAATCCCAACGCTAAGGTAATACCTATTAGCGCTAAAACCGGAGAGGGTGTCCAAGAGTTAGCCGCCTGGCTGCTTAAGGAAGTCCAAGACTGGAAGAAATAAAAGCCAAACATATAGAAAAGGAGAATACCAAAATGGCCGAAATGAGTAAAACCTTCGTTCCCGAATTCATCGGGGACAAAAATCCGAGTAAGAACATTCTTAAGCTTTGTACAAAGATTACTGACTGCATTGATCACAAAATCAAAGGCGTCACTGTCAACGATCCTGAATACTGGGGATTGAAATGCTTAATCACTGATGAAGATGCCAGAGTTTGTCTGAAGATGAAAGTCAGACATCCTTACACTCTTGATGAGTTATGCAAGATGAATAAGGATTATTCCAGAGAAGATCTGGAAGCTCTCTACAAGAAGCTCTCTGACTACGGAATGATCGAATATAACTATGGCGACCATTATAATGATGACGGTCCGATTCCTGGTGCTCCACATGAAAAGCACTATATTCTTCCTATGTTCGTTCCCGGCAGTGCCGAGTTCACCAACATGGTCAAGAAACAGCTTGATGATCATCCTGAATTAGCCATGTTCTTCGAAAGAATGACTTATCTTCCTTTAAAGATGGTAACTCCAATGGTTCCTGCTGGCGGTGCCGGCATCGGTATGCATGTCATTCCGGTCGAAAAAGCTATTGAAGTCGAGAACAAATCAATCAGCATAGAACGCATTTCCTACTGGCTCAAGAAGTATGAAGGACACATCGGTGTCGGTATCTGCTCCTGCCGTTATGGAAGAGGAAAACTCAATGAAGGTGTTGCCGATTCTGCAGATGACTGGTGTCTTGGCATCGGTGATATGGCTGACTACTGCCGTGAAACCGGCAAGGGTCATGATGTCACCTATGAAGAGGCTATGGCTATTCTGAAGAACGCTGAAGCCAATGGCTTTGTCCATCAGATTACTAATATTGATGGTGAAGATCATATCTTCGCTATCTGCAACTGCAATGTCAACATCTGCAATGCTTTAAGAACTTCCCAGCTTTTCAACACTCCTAATATGTCAAGCTCTGCCTATACTGCCAAAGTTGACAAGGATAAATGCGTTGCCTGCGGCAAGTGCGTGGAATTCTGCCCAGCTGGTGCTGTTAAGTTAGGTCAGAAACTCTGTGCCAAGGACGGAAGCGAAATCCAGTATCCTAAGCACATTCTCCCCGACAATATGCCCTGGGGTGAAGATATGTGGGATGAAAATTACCGTGACAATAACAGAATCAACTGCTATGAAACCGGTACTGCTCCCTGTAAGACTGCCTGCCCAGCCCATGTTGCTGTTCAGGGATATCTTAAATTAGCTGCCTTAGGCCGCTATCAGGAAGCTTTAGCCCTTATTAAGAAAGACAATCCGTTCCCTGCCATCTGCGGCCGTATCTGCAACCATCGTTGCGAAGAAGCCTGCACCCGTGGAACCATTGATGATCCAGTCGCTATCGATCCAGTAAAGAAGTTCTTAGCTGACTTAGATCTTAAGTCAGAAACCAGATATGTTCCTGAAGTTGTCATTGCTTCCAATGTTGAAAAACAGTGGAGTCAGAAGATTGCTATCATCGGTGCCGGCCCTGCCGGTTTATCCTGTGCCTATTATCTTGCAACCAAGGGTTATAAGCCAACCATCTTTGAAAAGAATGCCAAAGCTGGTGGTATGATGACTTATGGTATTCCTTCATATAAACTTGAAAAGGATGTTGTTCAGGCTGAAATCGATGTTTTACTTGCTCTTGGTGTTGAGATCAAGTGCGGTGTCGAAGTCGGCAAGGATGTCACCATTGCTCAGCTTAAGGAACAGGGATATCAGGCTTTCTATGTCGCTATTGGCTGCCAGGGCGGAAGACTTCCCGGTGTTGCCGGTGATACTGCTCCTGAATGCACCTATGCTGTTAAATTCCTGCATGATGCCAGTGAAAACCATGATCAGACTCTTGATGGCGAAGTTGTCGTAGTCGGTGGCGGAAACGTTGCTGTCGACTGTGCCAGAACCGCCAAGCGTTTCCACGCTTCCAAGGTCTCCATGTTCTGCCTCGAAGACAGAGCCACCATGCCTGCCAGCGATGAAGAAGTCAAGGAAACCCTCGAAGAAGATATTGATATCAATAACTCCTGGGGTCCGAAAGAAGTTCTTCTCGATGATCAGGGACATGTCAAGGGCATTGTCTTTAAGAAATGTGTCTCCACCATTGATCCTGAAACCAAGAGATTCAATCCTAAGTATGATGAAACTCAGACCATGACTGTCGATTGCAAGCATATCGTCTTCGCTATCGGTCAGGCTATTGTCTGGGGTGATCTCCTTAAGGATTCCAAGGTTGGCTTCTGGCACGGAAATTATCCGATTGCCGATGGTCTTACCTATCAGACTGCTGATCCCGATATCTTTGTCGGCGGTGATGTCTATACTGGTCCTAAGTTTGCAATTGATGCCATCGAAGCCGGTAAATGCGCTGCTGAATCACTCCACCGTTATGTCCATAAGGGTGCTTCCCTGACTATCGGACGTAATCGCCGTGACTTCATCATGCTTAACAAAGACAACATCAATGTCTTCTCCTATGACCATAATAAGAGACAAGATGCCGGCGTTGATCCAAAGATCGATTCCAAGACCTCCTTCAAGGATGCCCATAACACCCTTGCCGCTGAACAAGTCAAGATTGAAACTGCTCGATGCTTAGGCTGCGGTGCCTCAGTTGTCGATCCTAACAAATGTATCGGCTGCGGTGTCTGCACCACCAAGTGTGCCTTTGATGCCATCCACCTCTTCCGTGATCATCCAGAACGTTCCAATTTGGCCAAGAGCGAAGATAAGTTCAAGAAGATTCTTCCTTATGCCATGAAGAGAGGAATGAAGATTGTCTTCGGAAAGCATACCGAAGAAGAGAAAGCCATCATCAAGAAGCATAAGCAGTGGAAGAAAGATCAGAAGAAAGCTAGCAAAGCCAGCAAGAACGCCTAAGATGCATGAATTAGGTATCATCTTCAATATCATTAAATCAGTCGAAGAAGTTGCCAAAGAAAACAAAATCACCCATGTGAATAAAGTCGTTCTGCAGATAGGTGAAGTTTCCGCAGTCGTCAATGCTTACCTTGATGACTGTTGGAAATGGGCCTGTTCCAAGCACGAGCTGATGAATAACTGCCAGTTAGTCATTGAGACTATCAAGGCTGTTTCCATCTGTGAAGACTGTAACAACACCTACTCCACCCTTGACAACGGAAAAACCTGCCCTATCTGTGGCAGTGAACACACTCATTTAGTGACGGGAAGCGAAATCAACATTAAAGAAATAGAAGTTGTATAAGAAAAAGGCTGTTTGGAACTAACTGTAAATGTTAGGATTCTAAACAGCCTTTTCTTTTTTTAACCTCTGATTTATTATTTTTCTTTTTTCTGATACTCAGGACGGTTAACTGAATCAACAGCGTGGAAAGTTTCACCGTGATAACGGCTATGAAGCTTATCAAGATTGAACTGGGCAACCTCTTCCAGTGTAACACCTAATCCAGAAGCTGTTTCAGCCACATACCAAAGAACATCGCCTAATTCCTCCATCAGATGACGGTTATCCATCTCATGGCCCTGGAAACGTACTTTCTTGACGATATCACAGCATTCACCGGATTCACCGGCTAAACCCAGAACACCGTTAAGAACCATATCCTTCTTTCCGTCTTCGCTGATAAGGCTGTAAGCCTGCTTCTGATATCCGTTAAAATCTAATTTTTCGTTTTCCATTTAATTTCTCTCCCTGAAATACTTAAATACAATTATAATTAAAGTATGGATGAAAATAAATATTTAATCAAGGAAGCAATCAAACTTCTTAAAGGTGGCTACCCTTTAGCCAGCATCATCAGAAATCAGCAATATTCTTTCCGCTTCTCCAAAGATGGCAAATTCCGGGTTACCGGTGATTTTTCCGGTCTAGTCCTCTCCGAATACGATTTTGAATCCCTGTACAAAGATTCCGTTTTCTTTATTGATTATGAGTCAATGGACGAAGAAACCGTGGATATGAAAAAGGATGAGGAATATTATAGTTGGCGTCAATAAAGCCTAATCTAGGCTAAAAACGTGAATGTAAGCTTTTTCTTTAATTAAAATCGATAACTTTCCCCTAAAGACTTGATTATTTTGTAATTTTCACTATAATTGTATTGCTTATTAACGAGGTGATTTATTATGGCAATTGCAAAGATCGATCCTAGACCTTCCCATGCTGAATGGGATGAAAGATTAGAGAAAAGACGTAAGAAGGCTGCTAAGGAAAAGGCTAAGCGCCTGGCTGCAGCTAAGGCTGAAAAAGCCGTTGAAGCTAAGTAGTTCTCTTTTTTAATCTCGAAAACAAAAAAAGCCTCCTGAATTCAGGTGGCTTTTTTTATGTCTTTTTATTATTTTTTCAGTCTTTCAGTCAGCTGATAGCCTAAGAATTCCTGACCGACATCCGGAACGGAAATATCAATCGGTCCGTTTTTGGTCTCAAAGACGGAAGCCTGACTTCCGAAATAGAAGTTTTCAGATTCCATATTGATATCAGTATTGATGAATCCAGTCTTAGCCCGTAAGGAATCAAAAGCCAAGGAGCGGATAAGATTCAGTTCACGGTCAAGATAAAAAGTAATCTTGGAAGAATAGAAAGTCGGAAGCTCATACAGATTTCCGGTAGTAACCATTTTAGTCGCATAATAATCGTCAGCCGTCTTCTCATCCAAATCAAACGAAATTTCAAAACCGTCAGCAGTTTCTCTGACTGACTGATTTTTGACAGTGTCTTTATCGATTAGGTAGATAATCGTTCCGTAAATGACCCGCTTAGACGAGTTATCGCATTCCTGATACTCTTTGTCATCGCTCGTTAAATAGCCGTCATGGAGGAGATTATCTTTCGAGGTGAATTTATTAACGACATAGTATTTCATCTTGTCTAGCTTGCCGTAAACGTTGATATACTTATCATAGGAATAATCAGTCCGTTTAGCCTTATCAAGGTTATCCATTCCATAGCTAGTATAGGAACTGACATGTCCGTTTTTCCGGTCATAGAAGCAGGCTTTAGTCTTCATGAAAAGACTGGAGGAACTGGAAGAAGAATAATTGACATCGGGAGTATAGTAATTGGCAGCAGTTATTTTCTGCTGAGCCTTAAAACCCATGGCTTTGGCAGTAGCATCTCCATTAGAAATAATCACGGCATAAGGAAAAGACGCAAATTTTTCTAAAGAATACTCCAGCAGATCAATGCCGTTATTCCGGAAATCTTTAACGATATTCCCTTTCTGTAAACTTTCCTGTATCAAATCCATAGAAAATATCACCTTTCTAATGTTGAAAAAGGCTTCCTTGAAAGAAGCCTTGTTTTTTTATTTTGCAGTTTCTGCTTCGACAGTTTCTTTAGGAGTTTCGACCGGAGTCTGTCCCGCCATAAGAATACGCATTCTTTCTTCTTTACGCTTCTTGGCAGCAATTTCCTTAGACTTCTTATCAGAGAAGTAGAAAATGACAACAAGGAAGAAAATCATAGCAACAACCATCAGGATAGCACCAAAGATTCTAAAATCCCAGACAGTGCCTTCAGCCTGACCAAAAGCAGCAGCAAAGCCCTTTTGAGCCTTATAGAGCGGATTATCAGTGATACGTCCGGAATTATAGGCAATGGCACCGAGAATGGAGAAAACCAATCCAGTGAGCCAGACAATTCCTAAAGAGATATACCAAATGATCTCGCTTAAGAAATATTTCTTTTCTTTAACAGTATTTTCCATAGACATCTCCTTTACTTAGCTTCTTCAGCAGCTGGGGCTGATTCTTCAGTCTTAGCAGGTTCTTCTTCAGTTTCAGACATTTTCAGTGAAATAGCAGTGAACATCTGATTAAGATTGGTCTGAGTAGTAGTGAGAATCTTATCAAGATAGGAAGTGAACATCTGGAAATAAGCCTTAGTATCAGTAGTGACTTTCTTTCCGGTGAAGATTTCGCAGTCAGCATAGATCTGCTCACGGGCATAACGGAAATCAGCATCATTCTCGCCATAGCTGTTGAGAACAGTGACCATATCGGTGTTAAGTTCATGGAACTCATTCTCGATCATACGGAAAGAAGGATCATTTCTGACATTGAAATCAGGATCATTCTTAGGATCGGCACCATTATGGCTCTTAGCATAGCTTTCCATATAGATAGAAGCAGTCTGATTAAGTTCGCCGAACTTGTTGGCAATAAGAATGCAGGAGACCTTTCCGGCAAAAGCGTGATAATATCTGATATCAGTAGAAATCAGTTCAGCAAATTCATCAGAAAGCTTTCCGCTTTCCTTCAGGAATTTGATGGCGGAAGAAATGAAGGCTTCTAAATAAGCACGAAGCTTGACGACAGTGGTGAAGAGTTCATTGATCAATGATGGCTCAACCACAACCTTATCATGCATATCAAGATAGACGATACGTCCATTAGGACCATATACATCTTCAGTGAAATCCTTCATCATTTCAAAAAGTTCTTTTCCGGCATCAGCATTTCTTTCGCAGTTTGCGTAGAAAGGAGAATGCTCAGCAGTAAGATTAGTCAAAGCTAAGAAACGGTTGTCTCTGTCCTGCTTTGAAAAACCATTAGCACTTCTTGGAGGCAGGCAATACCAAAGCGTTGATTCAACGATTCTGGCAAGCGTTACAATAGTCATTACATTTTTTTCTTCAGTATTCATGTCGTTACCCTCTTAATTTATTTGCACACAACTAACTATTAATTATATAACTAGATTAAAGATTAGACAAACCCTTTTCGTAATCTGTTGCACGAATCTTATCGTTTTTTAACAATTCTGGGTCAGAAAGATACTTTTCCAGATCATAAACCCGTTTAACAACATGATTAGCCTGAGACTTTATATGCTGTGGGGAATGTTCCATACAGAATGAATGGGGGAACCTTCCAAACATCGACAAGTCATTTCCGGAATCGCCAATGACGATGACATCATTCTTGTCAATGTTATTATCCAAACAATATTTTTCAATTCCGGATCCTTTATCAGCTCCCTTGGAAGTGATTTCCAGGGAATTATTAGAAACCGCAATATCGAAGCAATCACCGAATTTAGCTTTGAACGGAAGATAAGCCTCGCTGGCCTTTTGCCTTCCTTTCTTCCCTAATCCGAATATCGGCATCATCTTGTAGACATTATGAGTAGCAATCCTATTTAGAAAGATTTTTTCATCAGGACAGAGATTTTCCCGGTAAACACCATTGATGCTGTTACCAATCAAGGTACCATAAAGAATCAGATCAGTCATTCTTTCAGTGCAGGAAATATAGATAGTGTCCTTTTCATCAAAGAGAAACCAGCAGATGATATCAAAATCCTCACGCATGGTGACATAAAGCTCAAGAAGCTTATCCGAATCAAGCGGGTAGTTTTCTTTCAGCTGGTTATCTTCACAGATGAAACCGCCATTGCAGCCTAAAAGAGTGATTTTATTTTTCAGTGCTTTTTCCAAAAAAGGAATGATGTTAGTGCTTCGTCCGCTGGCAACCAGAACCTGTCCGCCATTGTCAATGTATCTTCTTAAAAATTTCTTATTCTTTGCAGAAGTTCCGATAAAAGGATTCTTAGGATAGAAAAGCGTTCCATCCAAATCAGTCGCAATCAGTTTAATCATGATATTTTGTCCAATACAGATATTATTTTATCAGGATGTGACAATATTTGGGTATCGGAAATGACAGAAAAGTCCGAAAATACTGATTCAGATACCAAAAATCTTTCCTGAAAGCTTCTTTCTGACTTGGTACTGACAGATTTTATATCATTTACCGAGACGTCAGAATAATCACCGGAATACTCTTTTTCAACACCTGCCTGACTGATATAGGAAACCGGAAGCCCCTTTTGGGAAAGACCGGTCAGCTCACTATTCCGGTACTGATAGAGAGAACCATCATCATTGCTCTTGTAGCAAAGAATCAATGAAGCCTCTTCCACGCCGTATTTCTGATTGAGGGTATCAAACAGTGAACTTGCCTGAGTGACCGAAGTAGTATTCATTAAGGCAGTAGTGTACATATCAGCTAAGCCGGAATCCGGCATCATGACACAGATCTGATCAAAGAAGTTTTCGGAATACCCAGTCAGGGGATTGATGATATGGCTACGGCGGATATACTCATCCTTAGCCTGATCATAGACATAAAAATACTGCATATAATAACCGGAGGTGGAAATAGTAAACTCACCTAAATGGGAGAAAGAAATCTCAGTCGAATTATATTCTGAGGCATCAAGAGACTGAGCATAGACCGGATTAGTTAAACGGATATTCCATTTCTGTTCATCTGGGCGTTGAAAAGTGACTTTGATAGATGAACTGCCAGAGTCAATGACTAGACAGATATCAGGATATTCTTTTTCTAAATTGGCAGCGACATATTCAGTAGCCTCACCCTTAGCATTTCCGCCTAAAGAAATAGAGACTTTCTTATCTTCAAATCCGGTTTTTGATAAACGATTGAAGATAACTGATTTCTTTTCATCATTAAAAGTAAGCATTGAGGATATTTCATCCTTGGTTGAAGGAACAAAAGCAATTGCCTGAGAAATCTCCTCAGCATCAACATCACTAGCGAAAGTAAAGTTGTTTGCTAGACTGAGAGCCTTGGAAAGAGAGGAATCATAATCAGAAAGTTCTTCCTGCTTTGCTTCATAAATATCATTGACTGTTCCTAGGAACATGTTGAAAAGGCCGTCAGAGTCTAAAGTAAACTGATAGCTTTTCTTTAAAAGTGAGTAAAGAAAATCATCCAATACGATTTCTTCTCCGGTTCCGTAAGAATCATTGACAACCTTCAGATTATTGATCTTGGGCTGATTAATCTGAGTCTGTTCATCTGAGGTATCATAAAGACAGTAATAGTTATGACGATCGGATAAAGCATGAAAGAAAGAAAAATCATTGCCGAACTTTTCCGTGATTTCGGAAAGCTGCTCATCCGAGTAGGTACCCTGATAATAATAGAGGCTTCCATAAATTGAAGTATCAAAAGGCGACACCAGAATATCTTCAGAATCTTTTGAAATTCTGATAGTTCCGGAGGTCTGAGTCAAATAAGGGGCAGATAATGAACTGACCTTTCCGATTGAGGAGAAGAAGCATGAGGACAAAGGAAGCAGGGACAGGGAAAGGACAAAGCCGAAGATTTTGTTTTTCATATAAAAAGATTATATCAAAGGAAGAATGATAATGCTTGAATAGTTTAAAAAAGGGGAATCAGGAATAATTGATCCCCCTAATAAATTAACTATTTTTCGATTTCAATGACACCGTAGCCGTTGTTCTCTCTTTCATAAAGAACGTTGACCAATCCGGTGGTGGAATCTAAGTAGATAAAGAAGTTGTGTCCTAATGCATCCATTCTGGCTAAAGCCTCATCAGCATCCATCGGAGTCAGACTAAGAGTCTTCTTCTTTACAATTTCGAAGTTGGCTTCATCTTCCAGATCATCACTGATCTGTTCCAACATAATATTTTCTCTCAGGGAGTTCTGCTTAGTGGCTTTCTTCAGCTGAGTCTTGGCCTTTCTCATCTGGCCTTCAAGCTTTTCAGCCAACACATCGACAGCATTATAGAAATCATCGTTAATTGTCTTTGCACGCATTGAGAAGTTATCAGCACTGATAGTAGCTTCAACAAATTTGCTTCCCTTAACAATCTCGATTCTCATAACACCAACGACTTCTTCCTCAGAATGGAAATAATGCTCGAAACGGCCTAACTTGTCTTCACACGCTTTCTTCATAGCAGAAGTAAGTTCGACATCTTTGCACACATACTGGAATTTCATAATATATTGATTCCTTTCTTTATTCCTACTTATATTATAAGTAAATGAATTGAAAGTTTAAACCCCTTTCAGAATTTTTTATCATATATCGTGATTGAAAGCACTTTATCAATAGTAAGGGCTTTCAAAATTACAAACCGAAATCTTTAGCAAGAATCCACTTTTCTCGGTCAATAACCTTAATTTTACCAATTGTAGTGTCTTTTAAAACTTCTCCGCCTTCTTTACGGTAGAAATTAATTAAGTCAATACAGTCTTTGTTAATGACTTCGCCAGGAATAATAATCGGAATTCCAGGCGGATAAGCCATGACAGTCTCACCGGAAATCTCACCGACCGAATCCTTCAGATTGACAATCTTTGTCGGAGCATCATATCCTTCACGGGGAGGAACCAAGGAAATCGGATAAGAATAATCATAAAGAGGAAGCTTGCGTCTGATATGGAGCTTATAATGAACCTTAGACATATCTCTCAGAGATGAAAGCAGATATTCGATCTGCTGCTTAGTAGTGCCAGGTCCGATCAAAACCAGAATAACGGATACTTCACCAAGTTCAACCTGGATATTGTATTTCATTCTCAGTTCCTTATAGACTTCATAGCCATACATACCAAGACCGGTAACATCAATCACCAGCTTAGTCATATCAATTTCAAAGCGTCCGGAATCATCACCTTTTTTGACATATTCATGTCCGTAAGTCTTAAGTCCAGGAATCTTATCAATCTCTGTACGGCAGTAATCAGCCATTTCAATATTATCGTGAATAAGCTGTTTCCCCCGAAGAACCATTTCTTTTCTGGCAGCATCAATTGAACAAAGGAAGATTGAATTGGGAGAGGTAGAAGTAACCATGGTAAAAGCACGTTTGATTTCAGCAAAATCCAGACGGTTTCCCTTAACTAGAATGAGGGAAGTCTGAGTCAAAGATCCGCTATTCTTATGAAGAGAAAGAGAAGTAATATCAGCACCGCAATCCATAGCGGAAAGCGGAAGTTCATCCGAGAAATAGAAATTTGAGC
The DNA here is from genome assembly GCA_041670225.1 of Bacilli bacterium. Lineage (GTDB taxonomy): Bacteria > Bacillota_I > Bacilli_A > RFN20 > CAG-288 > Enterosoma. The sequence continues at coordinate 12,176 of JBAXZU010000018.1, forward strand.
CATGGGCTTCATCAGTGATGACAATCATATTTCTTTTATGGGCTTCATGGACGATTTTTCTTAAATCAGAAGCCACACCAAAATAAGTTGGATTAATCACAAAAACCGCTTTAGCAGTCGGATTGTCATCCATAGCCTTAACCATAGAATTGACACTGACACCACAGGCTACGCCATGTTCTTTATCAATATCCGGAGTAACAAAGATAGGAACACCACCCGAAAGAATAAGTCCGTTAATAACCGACTTATGGACATTTCGAGGCAAAATGATTTTATCCTTGTTATCAAGACAGGCTATAAGCATCGCCAAAACACCGCCAGTGGTTCCATTAACGGAAAAAAGGCAATGATCGGCATGGCAGGCCTTAGCCGCCAGTTCTTCAGCTTCCTTAATAATTGTCTTTGGATTAGCAAGATTATCTAATCCATAAGGAGCATTAGCATCATATTCAGCAAAAAGATTACTGATTTTTCTAGAAAGATCGGTCTCTAAGCCACCAAGCTTATGGCCGGGAACATCGAAAGGATACGGATGAGAGTTAATATAATCAACATAAGCATCAAGGAATGGAGTTTTTAGCTGCTCCTCCTTTTCGTTATCTTTCATGATTGTGTCCTTCAGTTATTATCAAAGACAAAGTTTACGGAGAATCTCAACCTTATCACGCTTTTCCCAAGGGAGATCAAGATCAGGGCGTCCGAAGTGACCATAAGCTGATAAATCCTGATAACGGAAGCTAGGCTTCATCAATGAGAAACCGGAAATGATTCCTTCAGGAGTGAAGTCAAAGACTTTACCATCAAGAAGACAGGAAAGAATCTTGTCCTTTGACACTGTCTCAGTTCCATAAGTCTCAATATTAATGCTAACCGGCTGAGAAACACCAATAGCATAACTAAGCTGGATAAGGCAGCGTTTAGCTAAACCGGCAGCCACAATATTCAAAGCTGCATATCTGGCAGCATAAGCTGCGCTTCTGTCAACCTTGGTCGGATCCTTTCCAGAGAAAGCACCGCCACCATGGGGAGCAGAGCCACCATAAGTATCGACAATAATTTTTCTTCCAGTCAGACCGGTATCACCTAAAGGACCGCCAATCTCAAACTTTCCAGTCGGATTGATGTAGTATTCCTGAGTCTGACTACGGTCAAGACCAAAACTATCAATGACCGGGAAAATGACCTTGTCACGGATTCTTTCTCTTAATTCCGAAATACTGATACCCGGATTATGCTGACAGGAGAAAACCACAGCATTGAGGATCGGATCTTTTCCGGAATAATCAATGGTAACCTGGCTCTTCATATCAGGTCTGGCAAAATCAAGTTTGCCATTCTTTCTTAAAGCAGTAGCATATCGGACCAGCTTATGAGCCATGACAATAGAAAGGGGCATGAAATTAGAGGTTTCATCAGTGGCATAGCCAAACATAATGCCCTGATCACCAGCACCGATAGAATGAAGATCGAGAGAGTTGTTGACACCCTGAGCAATATCCGGAGACTGTTCACGGACATAGACTTCAACCGACATGGTTGAAGCACCCAAGCCCACTTCAGGACTGGTATAGCCAATCTGTGAAACAACCTCACGGGCTATTTTTTCGTAGTCAAGCTTGGCCTTAGTGGTCACTTCACCGGAAATAATGACTTTTTCACGGGTTGCCATAGTTTCAATGGCAGTTCTTGAAGAACTGTCAACAGCTAAGGCAGCATCAAGAATAGCATCACTGATTCGGTCGCAGACCTTATCAGGATGTCCTTCGGACACCGATTCGGAAGTAAATAAAATTTTATTATGCATTTTGTTTTTTCTCCTCTAAGTATTCTCCTAAGGCCTTAGACATTTGGTCTGGGCAGGAAGTAATTTTGAATCCGCAGGTGATTCCGGAAAGCTTAGCAACAACATCCTGTACTTTCATTCCGATAAGTAAGGCACGGATGCCTTTAAGGTTCCCATTGCATCCACCAACAACTGACATATCTTTGATAGTATCGTTATCAGTTTCAATGATGAAGTCCATCTTAACGGAGCAGGTACCTTTAGGTTTATAAGTTATTTGCTTTTCCATTACTAATCTCCTCTAAAATAATTTTTATAAGCTATATAAATATATCATAATTATCTAAGTAATACACAAAAAATATTCTGCATATTTTCAAAAGAAAAACACAGAATATAATTTTGTATTTGTTTACCGATTAATCCCTTCTGAAAAAGGATGATTCAGAGAAATGAAAAGGACTGAACTTACATGGCCTCAGGATCAATTGGGGTACCATCAAATTCGATAATATCATCATAATAGTAGGTTGAATCACTAATCTGATACTGATAATTCGTATTATCAATCAAGCCATAGAGCATTGAGGTGTGACATGATACAATTTTGCCTTACGAAATAAGAATGGTATCCTGTCTTTCAAATCCTTCACGGACAGTCTGACCATCCATATACTTGAAATTGAAATACAATGTCTTTTCACCATCAGTCGATAAATCAATCTGATAAAAATTGTAGGTGGTAACTAATTTAAGGGAATCATCTTCGTAATAAGCCAAAGTCGGGACAATAGTGCTTTGAATATAGGAGGAGACAAAGCCAACATCGAAAAGGACTGACTGGTTATCAGGGGTATTTTCATAATAGGTAACCGAATTTGAAGAATCACCCTTAGAATAATACGTCAGGCTATAAAGAGTATCATTTTTCACACCCTTTTCACGAACAAAAGGAATTTCCTCATCACCGATAGTCTGATCACCATCACAATGGGTCATTTTTTCGCCATTGCAAGTATAGAGGGTATCAACCCCTTCTTCGGAAACATCCATTTCCAAACCAGAATAACTTATTGTCTGTTCAGTAGAATACTGTCTTTCAGTAACATCCTGATTCAAGTCCAAAAGGTCTTCTTTCAGGTCTGTCAGATCAGCAATGATATCTTCTTTGGTAGTAGGAACATATTCGCTGGTACTGACCGATTCAGAATCAGAAGATGGCTCAGTACTGTCAGAAATAATTTCACTGGCACTGCCAATATCAGAATTAACCGATTGGGAATCCGAGTCAGAAGCAGGTAAGTCAGAAGCGGAGTGTGAAGTCGGCTGACAGCCTATCAAAAGGACAGAAAGAGGAAGTAAAACAAGAATTTTCTTATGTAGCATCATAATTATTCGCTTACGATCTTGAAGGTATGGACATAATCGGTAACATTGACGCGAAGAACAATGAATCCACCATCAAGAGCAATCTCACCACCATTATACTTAAGATAGGCATTTTCATCCATGGTAGGAACAAATTCAGAACCATTGATGGTAAAGGAGAAAGTTGAGACAGAATCCTCAATCAATCCTTCTCCATCATAATATTTGATAGTTCCCTTAGTGGTGCTATCAAAGGTGAGAATACCATAGGTTCCAACATCATAAATATTATCCCAACGGTAAGTATGGGAAGTGGCTTTAGCTAAAAGATCCTCAGCCGAAAGTGCATCTTTAATGACATAATCCTGAGTATAGGAGACAGTTTCATTGCTAAGCGACTTAAAAGTCACTGAAACACTTTTACTGGAATTATTGGTTGCACTGACGACATACTTATAGCAGATGATTCCAGAAGTTGCTGAAGAAGAAACAGCAGTGACTGAAAGAACTTCCGGATCAGAGACAATAACCTGAATGTCATCAATAGCCGAAGCTGGTCTGACTGTCAGATAGATTCCTTCATAAGTCTGTCCAGTATACATATAAGTTTTGAAATTATCCGAAGTTCCTTCTTTTTCAAAACCAGCCGAAGCATCGGCATAAGAAATACGGCTAGCCTTATTTTCCGTGATGACTGTGACATCAACGGAAACAAAGACACCAGTAGCACTGCTCATGGTTAAGGTAGCAGTACCAGCCTTAAGGGTATCAAAGGTGATAGTTGAAACTTCGATAACAGTGCTGTCAGTAGAAGTTTCTGGAGTCATATCCAGATCAACAGCCTTGCTGGGAGTATAAACATCGGCTTCAAATCTGATATATTTTCCTAAAGGTAATTTATCCTTATCAACATAGACTTTTTTACCATTATCAAAATAGAAAGATTTGACACTGTCGACAGTCTCAATGAAATAGTCCTCAGGATTGAAAACCAATTCATCGGTAGAGGAAGCCTCTCTATCACCATAAGAAATCTCATAGGTAGTAACATCATCGATAATGTACTCTTCATCATCACGCTGCTGATTGATGTTGTAGCGAAGAGTGGATTTCATCAGTTTTCCGTCATCAACAACAATTTCGAATTCAATCAGAGTATCAACTATTGAATCATCGTCATCAGTAGTCTGATAGGAGAAGTCCTTCAGTTCATAAGTGATGATTCCTTCATCCTCATACATAGTAGCTGTAGGTATGATAGTCTGAACATCAGCATTATTGATGATATGAGTAGATAAGAAACTGGCAGTGAGTAAACTAGCCTGTTTGGTAATCTGAGAAGCAAGACTGGAAGCTAAAAGATAGTCAGTTCCTTCAGTGCCACTGGTTGCAGAATCATAAATTGGTAAACGTTTAGCAGTATCTTTCCAGGATTCACGCTTAGTGCCATCAGCATAATCAATGACATAATAGAAAATATCCTGTCCGCTGTAATTCTTCGAACAGATTTCTCTTTCATAAGTATCTTGAGAATCATAAGAAGATGATTCACCATATTGGACTTTATCCGTTCCACAGGCCAAAGATGTATGGTCAGAATAGATATTAAGTTCTTCTGTATTTGTGGTTATTCTAGTTCCGCTTCCGGCATCATCAACCGAAGTGGTAACTACTTTATTGGAATCTCTTACTTCTGAATCATTAAGATCTCCACGTAGCAAAGAATAAATCGAATCAAGGCTTACCTCCTCACCCTCATCTTCGCTGCTATCCGAAACGGAAGTACTTTCTGAAGCAATGTCAGAGACACTTTCTGAATCAGAGACCGAATCAGAAACAGAGGGACTGGTGCTAGTACTAGCTGAGATTTCAGTAGAAACAGAGGCTGAGACAGGATTACAGCTAGCTAAAAGTCCTAAACAGAGTAATAATCCAAATGTTGGTTTTTTCATTGATTTTTTCCTTTAAATAAAGCAAAGCTGAAACCGAGGTTCCAACTTTGCATTTCATATGTTATCTATTATACAACGTTTTAGTAAGAAGAAAGATCGGCAGTAGCAAGATCAAGTTTTTCATCCATGGCAGACAGAACCACATTTTTAACCGAACTGTTATAAGAGAATCCAAGTTTCACTGAAGAAATAGTAGCCTCAGATAAACTCTCAAAATTATAATATTTCGATTTAGTCGGAGAATCAGCATCAATGGTGGTAGTGATAACAAAAGTATCATCATCCATTTCCCAGGTAAAGGTTATAATATCGCCCTTGCCACCTTCATAGCAAACATATTCACCCTTGCCATCAGCAGAAAGATTCACAAAGTGATTTCCCCATCCGGAAAATTTTCCGTATAGTGTAGTGGTGGTAAGGAAAGCTTTGATACCTTCAAGACTTGGCTTATCTTCAACTGTGAAAGCAACATTAGTAGTCTTGCTGGCATCAGCGGTAGAAGTGACAACTAAGGTTCCAGTTCCGTTAGTGACACCCTTGACATTAAAGGTTCCATCATCATTCTTGACAATCTCGACTCCGGCAGTAGAATCTTCCTTAAGAGCAACTGTGACATCCTGATCGGCGGCTGTCGGAAGGATAGCGGCCGTAAGTATGGCAGTTTCACCATTAAAGATCTTTGATCCGGTATTCAGAGAAGCACTGATTGAATAAGGAAGTGGCTGAATTACTGTGACAGGAAGCAGCTGGATAACACCTAAGCCATTATCAAACTTAAGGTTTCCTTTTCCAAGCCCATTGACAACAGGACGGTTGCTGGAATCATAGGAAACAGTCAGATCACCATCAGCACCGACAATAGAAGGAGTGAAAATAACTTCCTCAAAATCAACCTGAGTATATTTCAAAGTGAGATAGGCAGAGGACTGAATGGTTTTTTCTTCATCTTCAACAGCTACGGAAGTCTGGCCAGGAAGAGTGTAACTCATGGACACGGAATATTCGTCAGAGGCATATTTATCTAAATTGGTAGTTTCTAAAGTGTTTCTGTAACCACGGGTCTGAGTGATTCTATAGCCAATATTGGCAGTAGCAACAGCATCTTCAAAAGGAACATAATTTTCAGCATCCCAATCGTCAGCAGAATATGTTTTCTGAGTGAAATAAAGATCGCTGACAAAATTGTCACCATCGACAACAACTTCTAAATCAACAGTTCTTCTGTAGGATCTGACAATGGCGGAAGCCTTTAAGGTAGCAGATTTAGCATTGTCTTCATTAACAGCGGAATTTACGGAAATATTCACCCAGTTGTAATTGCCGTCAGTAGTGTTAGTGAAGCTCTCAGTGGAATTCTTGAAGAGATTGTTGATAACCGTGTTGACATTTCCGGCAGTAGTGACAGCCTTAAGAGCATCACCTTCCTTCATCTCATTAGGAGCAAGTGTTTCAGTCTCGTCATCGACTAAGACCTTATATGAACCAGTTGTGTCGCTCTCACCGGCAGCAGCCTGTGTCGAAAGAGCATAATAGTGGCCGTTAGCAATTGTATTCTCTGAAGTGTAACTCTTGTTGATGGTTGAATATTTATCATTAGTATTGATAGCTTTGCTCTTAACAACGTCATTCTGACCAACAATGGTAGAAGAAATCTTGTTAGTAGAAGATAAAGTATCTACAAAAGTAGAGGTTCTCAGATAAACAGCTTCAGCTTCAACTGTTCCCTGAAGGAAAGTCTTCAGTCCTTCAACAGTGGAAGGAAGGGCATCAGGATCAACATCACTGATATTAGCAATTGAGGCATCACCTAAAACAATAACTTCAGTCTTTATGACTGTTTCCTTATTTGGCATCGTAAAAGTATACTGATTATCTTCGGAAGCATTAATGGTTTTGTCATTAATGGTTACTTTAGACAATTCTTTGCTTGGATCAGTGACTTCAACTGAAAATTCAATTTCACTTCCGGCTTCATATTTATCTTCCTCATCTCCCTGAGTAAGGACGGTAATAGTAGTACCGTCAGCAGCTTCTATCGTGAGACCAAAAGTCTTAGTCACTTCAACTGTGACAGTTGAAATGATAACCGATGGTTCGGTGCTGGGTTCAGGTTCAGTGCTGGGTTCCACAGAAGGTTCAGTACTAGGTTCAACGGAGGGTTCGACACTCGGTTCAGCGCTAGGTTCATTGCTGATTTCTGCACTAGGAGTGTCAGAAGCGGAAGCCTGATCGGATACAGATGCTGAGGTAATCGGCTGGCAGGAAGCTAAGGCAAGAGCGGCAACGGAAAGAAACATCATAAGTGTTTTATTCTTCATAATAATTCTCCTTTGAAAAAAATACAAATAAATAATAACGCTATCTTTTTTCGAAAACAATA
>JBAXZU010000019.1:0-19565 GCA_041670225.1 Bacilli bacterium
AAGATGATAATTGGTCTGTAGATAGCTGAAAAGAACTTCATTCTGATAGCTTCCGCTCATCAGGCCGATTGTTTTTCCTTCGATACCCTGGAATTCTCCGTAGTAGACATCGGTGTTATCGGCATAAGTATAAATTAGGGAAGTTTCTTCACCTAAACTGTTGGTGGAAAAATCATAAGCCTGCAGTCTTTCAGGAGTACTCTGGGCTTGAATAATCAGGTCGATTCACTCATTTTCGCCACCTTTGGTGAGTAAGGAATCTTCGTAAGAATCGGTAGCCCCACTGGCTTTCAGGCCGGTTCCTACCAGCTTATCCCAGTCATTGGTGACATATTCAAAACCGATTCCGGTTTTGTCAGTGATTTCGGATAAGTAATCAACACCGTAACCAGTATAGGAGATGATCTGGTTATCATTGTCATAAACTGGTTCAATGAAATTTGCATAATCAATATAACCGACTTTTAAAACCATAGCGCTCTTTGAGGTGATGGCATTTAGATTGTTTCTTTCGTTATTTGGAGAGGAGATGGCAGGAAGGGCTCCAGCAATTAAAAAACCAATGATTGGAAACAATAAAAGATTCATAATAAATACTCCTTTTATATTCTATTATTCTAACACCTGTAGAAAATAATGAAAGAAAGAAATGTGTAAAAAAGAAGCTATTTTACGTTTTTATTGTTAATTCTAGCCACGGCAGGGTAGATTTCGGAAAAAATTTCGTATTTATTTTGATAAAGTGAAACTAAATCAGGATTTGGAAAAATGGTTTCTTTAATTTTTAGATTTGTACTTACGGCTTCCTCAAGGGATGAATAGATTCCATCCTCTACTAAGGATAGTAAGATCATTCCGTAACTGGGACCATTTTCGTTTTCTAATATTTCGAGCTTGAGGTTGAGAATGTTGGCAAGCATTTTCAGCCAAAGCTTTGACTTTGATCCTCCCCCGGTCACTCGGGCAGATGAAGGAAATACTGACATGCTATTGATTCTGTTTAGAGAATCCTTTAAAGAAAAACATACGCCTTCCATAACGGCCTGAGTCATTTCTTTGCGGGAGGATGACATATCGAGTCCGAAAAAGACGGCTCTGGCAAAAGGGTCATTTATTGGACTTCTTTCTCCCATTAAATAAGGAAGGAAGAAAACTGTATTTTTTCCTAAATCAAAATCGGTAATTTTATTCTGCTCCGAAGTGAAATCAGAGGTCATAAAGATGTTTTCATTTAACCATTTCAGGGAAGAAGCAGAAGTCAGGGCACAGGCTAAAAGACAGTATTTTTCATTATAGCAGTTGAAAGCGTGGATTGCTCCTTGGGAATCACAGTGAAAAGAATCAGAGGGGATGAAAATAGTTCCTGAAGTACCTAAAGAAATTGAACACTGACCTTGCTTGATGACGCCTAAGGAAATAGCAGCGCCGGCATTATCTCCTGATCCGGCTAAAACAAAACACGAAGGAGACAATCCAAGATCTTCAGCTATTTCAGTTCTGATATTAGCTATTTTTTCAGCTGAATAGTGAAGAGTCGGAAGCATATTTTCTTTGATTTGACAGAAATCTAACATCTTTTTGGACCACAGATGTTCTTTTGTGTTTAATAAAAGAGTTCCGCAGGCATCAGAGTAATCGGTTGAATATTTTCCAGTCAGACGGAAAACCAGATAATCCTTAGGAAGCATGATATGAGTAATGGATGCAAAAATAAGTGGCTCATTTTTCTGTAGCCAAAGTATTTTACTGGCTGTGAAGCCAGGATAAGAAATATTTCCGGTTTCTTCAATCAGCTGTTGAATACCAATCGTCTCATTGATTTCATCCGACTCTTTAAAAGACCGGGAATCATTCCACAGGATTGCTGGGTAGACAACATTATTCTCCTTATCTAAGGCAACCAGGCCATGCATTTGGCCATCAATTGCAATAGATCTGACATCCTGGGGTGAATAACCTGAAAGGATTTTTTTGATTCCACGGATAAAGGCATTATACCAATCTTCCGGATTCTGCTGAGAATATCCAGGCTTAGGAAAATTCAAAGGATAGGTTTCTTCAAGAGAGGAAAGTACATTTCCTTTTTCATCGGCCAAGGTTATTTTGATTGCCGAAGTGCCTAAATCCGCTCCTAAATATAATTTCATTTTTTAATCCTTGAGTTCAAAAGACATGAAATCGAATCGACCGCTTCCTTTATATGAAAAATACAGAGGAAGAATACCTACGACCGGTTTCAATACACAGGAAAAGTCCTGATATTTGCCATTGGTTTTGCTTATTCCAATCTGGGCAATTGGCTGACCATCTTTTGAAGTTGAGACAGTTAAGACACCAGCGGCCTTTCCTTTGACAGATACGGTAATGGATTTAGGGTTATTTAAATCAAAATATTTAAAAGCACACCAACAACCATTATTAAAGTTGGCAATATGCTGATTTGGCGTATCTTCTCTATCTTTTCCGTATTGAGTGAAATATGGATGCTTTCTGTTTAAGAGTTTTAATTGCATTACCCAATAGAATTTAGCACCAACGGAACTATTGAGATTACAGGCAATTCTGGCTTCATACCTGCCTACACCTTTTAATGGCCCGTTATTTAATCCACAGCTAGTTATCTCAGCCTGAGAAAAGAGTCCATCTTTGTTTATAGTCAGTTTTTCAGCACAAGCTTGACGGGAATATTGATAGAGATTAGTCTGGCGATGATAGAAAACATAATAGTCATCAGCTATATTCAAAATAGAGCCATGAGTGTTACCAGTATAATTGAGGGCTTCTTGAGGATTTTTAGGTCCTAAGCCAATATCTCCGATGGAAACAAGTGTGCCTTTGAATTCAAAACCGTGATCTGGATATTTGCTAGTGGCATAACATAATTCGTGACCGATAAAAGATGAGTAGATGAAGTAGTAGGTTCCATTGAATTTTCTCATGGAACTGGCTTCAAAGAATTCATGGCCTTCATATCCAGTTCCTAAGCTGGTCTTCTTTCCGGGAACTCCAATAAAATCAGGTCCTTTTTCTACGGTGAGCATGTCTTGGGATAATCGATAGCACATGCTTCCTTTGTCGGATGGCTTTCTTTTTCCGGTGATAAAAGGATTTCTATGGAGTGGGGAAAAGCCAGAGTAAAGATATACCTTTCCGTCTTCATCACGGAAGACTCCAGGGTCAAATGATTTCAATTCATCTTTTCCCTGACCTACAGGTGTTCCGTCCTGATATTTTACTTCACCTAAATATTCATACTTTCCAGCTGGTGTCTGACAGACAGCAACATGGATTGAATTGTCTTTTCCTTTCGAACCATGGACAAAAAAGTAGAGATAGAATCTGCCATCAGTTCCCTGAGTGACATCTGGAGCCCACATGACAGTTTTTTTAGTGGCACCAGGAGTCTGAAGAGTCTGATAAATGACACCCTCGAATTTCCAATCAGAAAGATCATCTTTCGGAGCTGAATAACAGATATAATCACCGACACAAAAGGCTTTGCCATTGAAAGCATCATGGGACCCATAAATGTAGACTCGATCATTGAAAAGATGGGGTTCTCCATCGGGAATATATTCATAGGAGGGGAGATACGGATTAAATACCTGTTGTTTCATGTGATTTCTCTTTCATCATTTATTTAGAAAAAAATATTTCGTTGACAATACTTTCAAGGTATTCCTGGTGACCAGATTCAACTTCAATGTTTTCGTTTTCAAGAGCATATTCTGAAAGTTCTTCAAAGGAAGTCTGATCATTAATGATCTTTTTTCCAATACCATCATTATAGGATGAATAGCGGTTCTTTTCAAATTCTGATAGTCTTCCATCTTCGGAAATCTTGGCTGTATTTCTCAAGCCCAATGCAAAAGCATCCATGCCGGCAATATAAGAGAGCAGAATGTCTTCAAAGGTATTTGACTGTCGTCGGGATTTAGCATCGAAGTTAAGTCCTCCGGTGGTGAATCCTCCGGCTCTGAGAATCTCCATCATGGCATAGGTTGTTGAATAGATATCAGTTGGGAATTGATCGGTGTCCCATCCTAAGAAGAGGTCTCCTTGATTAGCATCAATTGAGCCAAATGATCCATTAATAGCAGCAGTTCGTATTTCATGCTGGAAGGTATGGCCGGCTAGAGTTGCATGGTTAGCCTCAATGTTCATTTTGAAATAGGCATCCAGATTATACTTTCTTAAGAAATTCATGCAGGTGGCAACATCAAAATCATATTGATGTTTTGTCGGTTCTTTTGGCTTGGGTTCAATATAGAATTGTCCAGTGAAACCAATCTTTTTGGCATAATTGACTGCCATTTTCATGAAACGTGCCAGATTATCGAGTTCCAGTCCCATATCAGTGTTGATTAGGGTATCATATCCTTCTCTTCCGCCCCAGAAAACATATCCTTCAGCCCCAAGTTTCTTTGCGGCATCAAGACCGTTTTTGACTTTCAAGGCTGCTTTGGCAAAAACGTCAGCATTGGGTGAAGTGGCACCACCGGCCATGAAATCTTTGTCGGAGAAGTTATTGACCGTTACCCATAAAGGCTTGATTGAGGGATATTCCTGCTGTTTCTGATAAAGATAATCTACCATAGTATGGAAATTTGAAACAAATTCTTTAGTTGAATTTCCTAACGGTGCAACATCAACATCGTGAAAACAGTAAAATTTTAGTCCTAGTTTATTCATTAATTCAAAAGCAAAATCCGCTTTTTTTCTGTATAGTTCTAAAGAGTTCAAAGGAAGAGAAAAATTCTTATCCATAGTATCACCACCAAACATATCCGTTCCTGAGGCATTAATTGTATGCCAATAGGAGAGAGCAAACCGTAAATGGTCTTCCATTTTCTTTCCTAAAATCACTTCTTCTGGATTGTAGAATTTAAAGGAAAAAGGATCCTTTGAGTTTGGATCATAGCTTACTGCCTTAACTTCAGAATATTTTTTCATAATATTTGACCTCAGCATTATTTTAAATGAAAGGGGTTTAATTAAAAGCATTAATTTATATATTTGTAGACAAAAGTTATCTTTTAAAATATGATAATTAAAACAGGTGGTAAATGCATGAAGAATAATCTAAATACAAAAATAGAGTTTGAAAAGAATCGTTCGGAGATTGCCCATTATATTTATCACCAAGATGACATTAATTTGAATTTCGAAAGTCATCTTCATTTTTCTTTTGAGATTCTTTATGTGGAAGAAGGACAATTGGAGGCAACAATTGATAACCGGTTTTTTTCTATTAATTCTCATCAGGCAATAATTATCTTTCCTAATCAGATTCATTGCTATAGGACAAAACAATATTCCAAAAGCCATTTAGTAATTTTTGGCTGTGATTTAGTAGCCAATTATTATCAGCATATCAAGTCATATTCGTATCTCTGTCCGATTATTGATCTAAAGTCGGTTGATTACCTTACGAGAATCAAAGAAGAAAATAATATATATCTTAATAAAGGGTATGCTTATCAATTGGTTTCTTTTTTTGATTCGGTTCTTATTCTTAATCATTTTCAGAATAAGGATGATAGTATTGTTTCCTATTTAATTGAATTTATTAAAGAAAACTATTCTCAGCCAATCAGTCTGAAGTCGTTAGCAAAAGAAAAAGGATATTCATATAATTATCTATCACGAATCTTCAATGATTCTATCGGAGTTAATTTTCTTCGCTTTGTCAATTTATACCGAATTGAGTTAGCAACCATTCTTCTCTCTACTGATAAACCAATAACGGAGATTGCTCTTGAATGTGGATTTTCAAATGTCAGAAGTTTTAATCGTGAGTTCGTTTCGATAAAGAAAATTAATCCGAGTCAGTTTAGAAAAGACCATAAAAAATAGAACGCCAGACTCAATAGCCTGACGTTCTATACTTGTTCGTTATAAGTAAAACAAAAGTTGTTTTATCGTTTTATGTTGATTAAATAATTGAAATTAGAGAGTTGATATTCTAACAGTATCAGTATATCCTTCCTCTTGGAGAGAACCTATGACGATTACGACTTTATCATCCTTCTGAACTAAACCGGTGGCAAGAGCTTTTTCTTTTCCGTAGGAAATCAATTCATTGAAGGAATTCTTTTCATCAGCTTGGACAGGGAAAGTATTGTAATATAAGGCTAACTGTCTCTTACCACGTGGGGAAAGAGCAACAGCAATGATAGGACATGTAGGCTTAAAGGAAGAAATCTGTTTAGCACTTCTGCCAGATCTTGTAACAACGATAATAGCCTTCGCGTGAATGTAATTGCTGGCATCATAAGCACTTCGGCAGATAGCTTCGGAAATACCCTGAGGAATATCATAGACGTTTTCAAAGGAAGAAACTGCCGAAAAACTTGATTCGGCAGATTGGGCAATGTCACTCATGGTTTCAACAGCTTTCAAAGGATATAATCCACTGGCTGATTCACCTGAGAGCATGATATCAACAGTTCCATCGAAAACGGCATTGGCAACATCAGAGACTTCGGCTCTGGTTGGACGGGGAGAAGAGGTCATTGATTCTAACATTTGGGTAGCGACAACAACTAACTTTCCATACTTGTTGCACTTATGAATCATGGACTTTTGGAGAGCTGGAATATCCTTGAAAGGAATTTCGACTCCTAAATCGCCACGGGCAACCATGATTCCATCGGTAACCTGGAGAATCTCATCAAAATTGTTGACGCCCTGAATATTTTCAATCTTGGAAATGACTTCAATCTTTTCACCGCCATTAGCGGCTAAGAACTTCTTTAAATCAATAACATCCTCTTTGGTTCTGACAAATGAAGCGGCAACAAAATCAACTCCCTGGGAAATGCCGAAGAGAAGATCACTCTTATCAGCTTCGCTGAGGAAAGGCATTGGGATAGCAACATTAGGGATGTTGATGGATTTGTGATTGGACACTTTTCCACCGACGACAACTTTACAGATAAGACTGTCATCTTTGACTTCGGTGAGGGTCATATCAATCTTTCCGTCATCAATCAGAATCTGAGTGCCAGGCTTAAGAGTTTTAGCTAATTCATGATAGGAAAGACCAATTCTATTTTCGTCACCTAAAAGAGTTTCGTTAGTATCCAGGATAAATGTCTGACCTTTTTTCAGGACAACAGAACCATTGACAAAGTCTTTGAGTCTGATTTCCGGTCCTTTGGTATCGAGTAGAATAGCAACTGCTTTATCTGAATTAAGACTGGCTTTCTTAACCAAATCAATCATTTCTTTCTGTGATTCATGGGTTCCATGGGAAAAATTAAATCTGGCACAATCCATGCCATTGCTAATTAATCCGGTAATCATTTCTTCGGTGTTGACGGATGGTCCAATCGTACATATGATTTTAGTTTTTTTCATTATAGTAATCCTTTTAATTACGGAAATATGATAACACAAAATTCTGCTATCAAAGGTTATTTTGGTATAAAAAAGAGGCTCTCATTAGAGAGCCTCCTAATAAGACAATTTTAGAAATTAACTTCAGTATCGTAGTAGCAGCACTTGAGAAGCTCTTCCATCTCATGCTGAGTAGGAATACGTGGGTTGGAACCAGTGCAGGCATCAAGAATAGCATTCTTGGCGATTTCAGGAAGTCTTTCAAGGAAGACATTTTCAGGAACGAAGCCCTGTTCGCAAGGATAGGAATCGACACCATAATGCTGGATGCAGTGAGGGATATTAAGCTGGTCATTCATTCCTCTTAAATAAGCAATGAGTAACTGAACCTTTTCTTCATCAGTGTTTCCACCTAACTTCATGATATCAGCAATGACACCATATCTCTTTAAAGCTTCAGGATTCTTGGCGTTGAAAGCAATGACCTTAGGAAGATACATAGCATTAGCAGCACCATGGATGATGTGTCCGCCGTAGTCGGCGAAGATGGCACCAGTCTTATGAGCCATTGAATGGACAATACCAAGTAAGGCATTGGAGAAAGCCATACCGGCTAAGCACTGAGCATCATGCATCTGATCTCTCATAGCCATATCCTTATTGTAGGAACCGATTAAGTTGGCCTGAATCATTTCAATAGCATGGATAGCTAAAGGATCAGTGTAGTTGCAGTGGGCAGTGGAAACATAAGCTTCAATAGCATGAGTCATGGCATCCATACCAGTGTGGGCAACTAACTTCTGAGGCATAGTCTCAGCTAATTCTGGATCAACAATGGCAACATCTGGAGTGATTTCGAAGTCAGCAAGAGGATACTTGATACCCTTCTGATAATCAGTGATGATGGAGAAGGCAGTGACTTCAGTAGCAGTTCCGGAAGTAGAAGAAACGGCGCAGAAATGGGCCTTAGTTCTTAACTTAGGTAAACCGAAGACTTTGCACATATCTTCGAAGGTAGTCTGCGGATATTCATACTTAATCCACATGGCCTTAGCAGCATCAATTGGGCTGCCGCCACCGATAGCAACGATCCAATCAGGTTCGAAATCAATCATGGCCTGAGCACCCTTCATAACAGTCTCGACAGAAGGATCGGATTCGATGCCTTCAAATAACTTAACTTCCATACCGGCTTCTTCAAGATATTTAACGGCTCTGTCTAAGAAACCAAACTTTTTCATGGAACCGCCGCCAACACAGATAATGGCTTTCTTTCCAGTCAAAGTCTTTAAGGCTTCAAGTGAACCTTTTCCATGGTAGACATCTCTAGGTAATGTAAATCTCATCATAGTGAATACCTCCTTTTGGTATAACCTTTTCCATTATAAATAGCATTAGAAAAAACAATTTATATATTTTTTAAAACCCATATATCAAAAAAGATATAGCAACTAAATTTGTTTAGGATTGTTTAATGACTTTTTTAATTCTTTTATGAAGATTTCATCCAAAAAAGTCAATTTATAATTAGTTCTATAAATGATTGAATCACAGCAAGTTTGTGAGATTCCGGGAATTTTTGCTTGCATTAGATTATATTTAGCAAGGGTGACTTTATCTAATGGGTAGACAACCATGAAAGAATTTGTAAACATGTTAATCATGGCTAGCTGTCCCATAGAATCATAAACATGAATTCTTTTATCAGTGATAACTGCATCGGTATCAGTCAGTTTAGCGGTAATGTTAGGGATAAAAGGATCACCATGTGATAATTCAATCATTCCGGAAAAATCATCTACAGTTAATTCTTTCTTTTTTGCTAAAACACTGTTTTTAGAAAAGGCGACATTATAGTCAAATTCACAAATCGGAATAGATTTTAATCCGGTTTCTTTTAAATAAATTTGAAAATAAGAGGCTAGATTTTTAGAAAATCTAACAATTCCTAAATGAAAATTCCTAGCAAATATTTCATTGATTGCTCCAATGGAGTTTGTTTCTTTATAATCAATTGCCAGACTTTTGTTTTTATTTAGTTTTTGGACAAAATTGGTGAAGGCATGAGAAATGTAGTTTGCTTTTGGACAGGCTAAGGAAAACTCCTGTTGAATCTGATTGGAGCTATTCTTGCTGGGATTGAGTTTATCAAGTTCATCAATGATAGTTCTTGCGTGTTCGAGAAAAGTACTTCCGTCAGCTGTTATTTCAATGCCTTTGCTGGTTCTTGTGAAAATGGTTATTCCGACATCAGCTTCTAATTTCTTTAAGTCACGTGAAAGATTAGGCTGTGAGACAAAAAGGTTTTCGGCTGCTTTATTGATGGACCCGGTTTTGGCAACCTCTAAAGCATATAACAGGTATTCAGTATTCATATCTTAATTTTACCATCTAATAAAAAGAAAATAAAATTAATATGGAAATTTTTCGAAGATAATTGCTCTTGATAAGTGGCTTACCCGACAAGATTTCTTCATAAGAGACTTAATTATGATTATAATAAAGGCATGATAAAAATTGTTGATAATGAAACTATGAGATTATCGGATCAAGAGACTATTAAGTCTAAGACACCATCTAAGGAGTTAATGCTTTTGGCTGCCAAAGGTGTTTTCAATAGTGTTGATTGGAAAGGAAAGATTCTTATAGTCTGCGGAAAAGGCAATAACGCCGGTGATGGATATGCACTTAGTGGAATCCTTAAAGAAAAAAATTATTGTGTTACTCTTTTACTGATCGAAGAAAAATTTTCTGAAGACGGAAAATTCTATTTTCTAAAAGCTAAGGAAAAAGGAGTCGAACATTGTCTCTTCTCTGAAGATATGGATTTTTCAGGCTACGACATTATTGTTGACTGCATCTTTGGAACTGGTTTTTCCTCAATTCCCAAAGGAGCCTTTGCCTCAGCTATTGAAAAAATCAATTCTTCTGGGGCTTATGTGGTCTCGGTGGATATCAACTCTGGTCTTAATGGTGACAATGGAATGGGGTCGGTTGTTGTCAATTCTTCTCTTACAGTTTCTATCGGAAATTTTAAATTCGGACACTTTCTAAACAAAGCCAAAGACTTCATCAAACAAATTATTAATATTGATATTGGAATTGATATTGTTGGAAAATTTGCTTGGTTATTAGAAGAAAAAGATATTAAGCAACTCTTTGAAAAAAGAAAGAATTTTTCAAACAAAGGTGATTATGGATACGTTGGTATCCTTGGTGGCTGTAGTCGCTATCCTGGTGCTATTCAATTAGCTAATTTAGGCCAGGCATGTCTATATTCCGGTTGCGGAGTATCAAAAATTATTGTTCCTGAATGCATTTCCTCTTTGATCTATCCGAATATTCTTGAATCTACTGTTGTTCCTATTTCCAGTACCCAGGGTTTTATGAATTTCAATCCTGAGGAAATTACTCAAGCTTTAAAAGGTTTGAAAGCTTTGGCTATTGGTGTCGGCTGGGGAACGAGTGAAGGAAATCAGAAGATTCTTAAATTCATTTTGGAGAATTATGATTTCCCTTTGATCATTGATGCTGATGGAATAAATAATCTCACCACCTTACGTGCTGATATTCTTAATCAGACTAAATGTAAAGTCATTCTTACTCCCCATTTAAAGGAATTCAGTCGATTATCTGGTTTGACCATAGAAGAAATACTTCAGAATCCAGTCAAAGCCAGTATGTCTTTCTCTGATACTCATCATGTCACCCTGTTATTGAAAGGCCCAACCACTATTGTCGCTAGTAATGGCGAAGTTTATCTTTCTAATACCGGATGTCCAGGAATGGCAACAGCTGGAAGTGGAGATGTTCTGACTGGTATTATCACCGGATTATTGGGATATTCTAAAGAAAGTTTGGGATTGACAGTAGCCGGAGCTAGTTATATCAATGGATTAGCTGGTCAGCTTGCTTCTGAAGAATTCTCGGATGTATCAATGACTTCAAGAGATACTGCCATGAATATTAAGAGAGCGATTTCTAAAATTATCAGAGATTAATAAAATATTCTTGACTTAGAGTTCACTCAAAGTATTATGATGTTTATGATATTTAAAAGGAGATTTAAATAATGGTTAATTTTGATTACATGACTCCTACCCGTCTTATCTTTGGAAAAGGTGTCATTTCTTCTCTTCCGGAAGTAATGGGTCAGTTTGGAAAGAAAGTTCTTCTGACTTATGGTTCAGGAAGCATAAAGAAGATTGGTCTTTATGATAAAGTTAAAGAATTGCTTAAAGGCTGGGATATCTATGAATTAGGCGGAATTGAACCTAACCCAAAATATAATCCTAGTGTAATTGATGGTGTTAGAATCTGCAAAGAAAATCATATTGATGTCATTCTCGCAGTTGGCGGTGGCAGTGTTCTTGATTGCTCAAAGGCCATAGCAGCCGGAGCTGAATATGAGGGTGAAACCTGGGATTTGATTTCCTATAAGGCTAAAGCTAAATCAGCTTTACCGATTGTCGATATTCTGACTTTGGCAGCAACTGGATCAGAATATGATTCTGGCGGTGTTATCTCTCGTACTGAAACCAATGATAAAATTGGTTATATGGACGAACATCTTTATCCGGTTGTCTCTATTCTTGATCCTACTTATACTTTCTCAGTTTCCAAGAAGCAGACTGCTGCTGGAACTGCTGATGCTATGAATCATGTCATGGAACAGTATTTTGCTACTGAAACTACTCTTTTGAATGATGGTATCTGTGAATCTGAGCTTAAGAGTTTAATGGCTAATGTCAGAATTGCTCTGAAAGAGCCTGAAAATTATGATGCCAGAGCTCAGCTTATGCTTGACTGTACTTATGGATGCAATGGAATCCTTTCTTTAGGAAATAGCGCTTCTGGTTGGCCTTGTCATGGCATTGAACATGCCCTCAGTGCTTACTATGATATTACTCATGGTGAAGGATTAGCAATTATCACCCCAAGATGGATGAGACATATTCTTTCGGAGAAGACCGTTGATAGATTTGTTAAATTTGCTAGGAATGTCTTTGGTATTGAAGAATGTGATGATAAGTTAGCCATGGCTGAAAAAGGTATTCAGGCTCTGTATGACTTCTTTGTTGAAATCGGAATTCCGATGCATTTGAGAGAAGTCGGCATTGATGAATCAAGAGTTGGTGAGATGGCTCACCATATTGCTGTGAATGAAGGTCTTGATCAGCCTTATGTTTTTGCGCCGTTAACTGAGAAAGACATTGCTGAAATCATCACTGATTCTCTTTAATTTTTCATTATCCAGCAAGTTTGATAATGACGGAATCTTGATGTTGGCTACAGGTTACCTATTAGCTAACACAAATGGGTTATTGCTGGTAAAAAAACGAATCTTTTCTTGGTCTGATGCATTGATTGAAGAATTTTAGATTAATCATTAAGAAATCAAAAGAATTCTTAGTTTAAGTTCTAGAATAATTTAGGCATAGTCACTTAAGTAAGGTACTTAAGAGGCTGTGCCTTTTTATATTTAATATTAGCTTGTTTTTTAGATAAAAACTAGCAGAACAGAGGATTGGTGTTCTGCTAGTTGGCTTTGATTGATTGGCTGATTAATTTTTGGTTTAAACAAGTCAAAAAAGGCTGCATTTTTAGGCAGCCCAGTTTTGATTGATTAGTTAGCCTTGTTCTTGATGTATTCATCAATGCTGGCAGCAGCAGTTTTTCCTGCTCCCATAGCTAAGATGACGGTAGCGGCACCAGTAACGGCATCGCCTCCGGCGAAAATACCAGGATGACTGGTTTCTCCCTTTTCATCAGTGATGATACCACCATGAGGGTTGACATCAAGACCCTTTGTGGTTGACTTGATGAGTGGGTTAGGGTTAGTTCCTAAGGACATGATGACACAATCCATAGGCATGACATGTTCGCTTCCGACCTTGACAATCGGCTTTCTTCTTCCGGAAGCATCAGGTTCGCCTAATTCCATATCAACAACTTCAATACCGGTGACATTTTCCTTGTCATCGCCAATGATTCTGGTAGGATTAGTTAAAGTCTTGAAGATGATGCCTTCTTCCATTGCATGTTCAACTTCCTCTTTTCTGGCAGGAAGTTCTTCAACGGAACGACGGTAGATGATATAGACTTCTTCGGCACCTAAACGCTTGGCAACACGGCAGGCATCCATGGCAACGTTTCCACCACCGACAACGGCAACTTTGTGGCCGTGGAAGATAGGAGTGGTTGAACCATCGATATAAGCCTTCATAAGATTAGTTCTGGTTAAGATTTCATTGGCTGAGAAAACGCCCTTGAAGTTCTCACCGGGAATTCCCATGAACTTAGGAAGACCGGCACCGGAACCGATGAATACAGCTTCATAGCCATATTCAGTCATTAATTCATCGATAGAGATGACTTTGCCGATAACCATATTGGTTTCGACTTTGACACCCATAGCCTTAAGAGAATCGACTTCCTTTTGGACAATAGCCTTAGGAAGACGGAATTCAGGAATACCATAAACAAGAACGCCGCCAGCTAAGTGGAGGGCTTCGAAAATAGTAACCTGATAGCCAAGCTTGGCTAAATCACCAGCACAGGTAAGTCCACTAGGGCCGGAACCAATGATGGCAACTTTGTGACCGTTGGATGGGATTGGAGTAGGAGCAATAGTGCAGTGTTCGTTGTGATAATCAGCAACGAATCTTTCAAGTCTTCCGATACCGACAGGTTCATTTCTGATACCACGGAGACATTTGGCTTCGCACTGGGATTCCTGAGGGCAGACACGTCCGCAAACAGCCGGAAGTGAACTGGACTGATGGATGACCTGATAAGCTTCTTCAAACTTCTTCTGAGCAACGAGCTGAATGAATTCAGGAATATGAATATGGACAGGGCAGCCTTCCATACACTTAGGATTTTTGCAGTTAAGGCATCTAGTAGCTTCATAGACAGCCATTTCTTCGGTGTAACCAGTGGTTACTTCCTTAAAATTCTTGTTTCTGACATTAGGCTCTTGGCAAGGCAT
The DNA here is from genome assembly GCA_041670225.1 of Bacilli bacterium. Classification (GTDB taxonomy): domain Bacteria; phylum Bacillota_I; class Bacilli_A; order RFN20; family CAG-288; genus Enterosoma. The sequence continues at coordinate 14,333 of JBAXZU010000019.1, forward strand.
TACTGTCTTTTTAGGATCCATATTTGGCATAATTACTTGACCTCCTTAGTGAATAAATTGCAATATTTGTCACGTTCTTTGGCCTCAAATTCAGAATACTGACGTGAACGGGCCATAGCTTCATTGAAGTCAACTTCAAAACCATCAAAATCAGGACCATCGACACAGGCGAATTTAGTCTTTCCACCAACGGTAAGACGGCAGCCGCCGCACATACCAGTTCCATCAATCATGATAGGATTCATGGAAACAACAGTCTTGATGTTGTATTTCTTAGTGACACCGACGACGAACTTCATCATGATGAGAGGTCCAATTGTAATGACTTCATCATAGGTGTTTCCAGCTGCAATCAAAGCTTCAAGAGCATTGGTGACTAAGCCTTTTTCACCAGCAGTACCATCATCAGACATTAATTTGAAAACATCAGAGCAAGCCTTGAATTCATCTTCAAGGATTACTAAGTCCTTGTTTCTGAAACCGATGATGGAATGGACTTCACAGCCTTCCTCATGTAATTTTTCAGCAACAGGTAAAGCGATGGCGCAACCGACACCACCTCCGACAACACAAACCTTCTTCAGGCCTTCGGTTTCGGTGGCTCTTCCTAAAGGACCGACGAAATCGTGAATATAATCACCCTCATTTAAGTGATTAAGCTGAATGGTAGAACCTCCGACAATCTGGAAAATGATTCTGATTAAACCCTTTTCACGATCGTAACCTGCGATGGTTAACGGGATTCTTTCTCCTTTTTCATCGACTCTCAGAATGATGAATTGTCCAGGCTGAGCCTTCTTGGCAATGAAGGGAGCTTCGACTTCCATTAAAGTGACAGTTGGATTGAGAGGAGTCTTCTTAACGATTTTGAACATGATGTACCTCTTTCTATTATTGAAGCAAATTTCTTTGCTAGCAACCTTAATTAATTGTGTTGGTGACTTTGAAGATTGGTTCGTAGAGTGAAGAATTGAAATTGACTTTGATGATTCTTAAGGACTTGGTGGATTTATAGAGGAAAATTTCATCATCAGGAGTCAAAGCCAGGTTTTCCCGGCCATCGATGGCCAGAGCAGCCTTATTAGAATCATAGCTTTCCTTGAAAGAATCATCAAAGATTGAAATTGAGATTCTGTCATTGCTGGAAACAACCAAAGAAGTGATTGTTTTCAATTGAGCACATAGAGGAGTGATTACAAAGCTATCAGAAGTAGGAATGAGAAGCGGTCCGCCAGCTGAAAGGGAATAAGCACTTGATCCAGTTGGGGTAGCAACAATAACACCATCAGCATAGAAGGAGGTATCGTTGCTCTGATTGACTTTGATGTTGACGTTAAGCATCTTGAGTCGTTTTCCTCTGGTTAATGCCACTTCATTGAAAGAAGTGAAATACAAAGAGGGCTGATTCTTTCGGGAAAGAATTCCTTCGATGGCAACACGATTCTCAATCTGATAATCTCCATTAAGGACTTTATCGATTACCTGAGTATAATTATCAGGATTTCCTTCGGCTAAGCAGCCAACTCTTCCTAGGTTAATACCTAAGATTGGTAAGTTGTATTCTTTATAGATATGGGCCGAATTGAGGATTGTTCCGTCACCGCCTAAGACAACAATGAAGTCGGTTTTCTGAAGCAAATCTTCAGTTACTCTGTGGCCAAGAGGTATGTTATTGATGATTTCATCTTCGATAAGACAGGTATTTCCTTTTAATGTTAAATAATTCACTAACTTGTTAGTGAAATCGAAGCAACTGTCCTTAACCTTATTAAGTAATACTAAGATGGTCATTTTTTCACCAATGAATAGTATAGCATAGTAAAAAGCGATTTTTAAACTGAAAATATGATTTTTCTTTAATTGGAAAAAGGCCTTTAATTGACTGGTGTTTACAGTAAAAAATAATTGGTTTTCAAAATCGCTGATAACTAATAAATAATTGAAATATTTTTAAGCTTTTTGTAAATTTACCCTTTCGTTTGTTAACTTTTTTTAGTTTTCGTAAACTTAATAACCTCATTAGCTTGTTTTTTTGGAAATGAATGCTTTTCTGTAAATATGTAAATTAATATCTTTATTATTTAAATCAATTGGATTGCCATTCATTTAACCTAATTTTTTAAAAAGCCAAGTTAACTTAGTCCGAAATTCGAATTTAAAGTCAAAAAAAGACTAGTGATTATTTAACTTCACTAGCCTTTTAAAAAATAAGCAGGTATTTAGAAAATATTAGGAAAGATGATTTTTATTCTTTTCGGAAAGCTTTCCAACCACTTCCTTTTCATCTAGATGCTGGAAAGTCATCGTATCACAGAAGGGAAAATATTTTTCCATAACTTCTGCTGTCTCAATAGTCCAAATATTGACAAAATGTTTTTTGGAATATTTCCGAACCTTTTCCTGGTCAAGGAAGCGGTAATCCAAATCCACACTTTCGAAAAGGAATCTTAGATGATAGATCCAGGCATATTCTTTATCGGTAGTAACTAAAAGCTGACGGATGAATCCGGCTTTCTTCATACAGACAAGAGCACGGGGATCAAAGGAAATGATGATGATGTTTTTCTTATCCTTAATTTGGGATAGTTCTTCGATAACCCTTTTTGCCAGTGGCTTGTAGTTTTTCCGGAAAACCTTAAGTTCAACAACTATCGGAACCCTCTCCTCAGTCAGATTGAGGACTTCTTGGAAAGTCGGGACTTCTTCTCCGTCTAATAGGCGATAGTTGTCCTTGATTTCCTTTACGGAGAGATCTTCGATTATTCCTTCTTTTCCGGTAGTTCTCAGGAGAGAGGAATCATGGCAGACAATAAGCCTGTCATCGGTTGTCAGATGGACATCCAATTCAAATGCCAGATTGTGTTCAATAGCATTCTGAAAAGCTTTTAATCCGTTTTCGGTATATTCATCATTGTGAAGACCACGATGGGCGATTCCTTTAAGAACTAAGGGATTGACTTTTGCGATTACTTTGTTTTTATTCATTTTCTATTTTGCAGTTATTTCAGCTGGGGAATTTTTCTTTACTGATTTAACAAAGATGAAAGTGATGAAGGAAATAGTCAGACAGATAAGAGCATAGAGAGGAAGAAGATTGAAGCCAAAGTTTGGTGAAAGCATCAACAGACCTAAGAGGCAAGGGGTGATAGTCTGAGCAGCCATTGATGAGGCATAGTAGTAACCGGTAAACTGGCCGATTTTCTTAGATGTGCATAATTCGACAACCATTGGGAAGGAATTGATATGGACTAAAGACATACCGAATCCTTTCAGCCCCCAGATGATATAAAGATAAATTGGGAAACTATTGAATTCACCTTCAGCCGGGATTGCGGGAGTGAGGCTCAGACCTAATACTAACCAAACCAGAACGGCCGCAAAAGCAATTCCTAAGCCGGTGAAGATAGTCCATTTTCTACCGATTTTGCTGGCAATAAGACCACCAACAGCGAAACCAATAACAGAACCGATACCGCCGACAATGGTGTTAATCATATTAGAACTGGTCTTGCAGTGGAGATAATAGAGGGTGTGATTACCCATGAAAGTTCCAATTCCGTTATCAGCCATGAACCAGAAGAATTCAGCAACCAGAATCAGGATCAACATAATCTTATTGGCTTTAGTCATCGGTCTGTCATCACTGACAGTATCAACAACTTCAGCTATGGTTTCGCCTCTGGCTAATTCATCTTTCACTTCATCTTCGATTTTATTTTCCTTGATGAGGAAGAAGAGAACTAAAGCGGAAATCAGCATCAGAACCGAAGCAACCAAGAATGGTGTTTCAATAATCCAGATATTTCCAGTGGAATTGGTCCAGTTAGAAGAATCACTTCCTAAATAATCCGAAAGAACAAAGAAGATTCCGACTACAGTAGCAAAGGCACCACCAACATAACCCATGATATTGATGATTCCATTAGCTTTTGAACGGAGAGGCTTAGGAGTGATGTCAGGCATTAAGGAAACGGCAGGATTACGGTACATCATGGCAAAGGTGACAACGATAGCCATGAAGGCAATGGTTCCGCCAACCTGGTGCAAATGGAAGAAGACTGGAATGAAGGGGAAGGCAACGGCACAAACAAAGGTTCCGACAAGAATATATGGCATACGTTTACCGATTTTAGTATGTGTCTTATCAGATAGCTTACCGAATATCGGAAGGAGAATTAAAGCGGCTAGATTATCTAAAGCCATAATTATTCCAACCAGATACTGAACTTCTTCATTGCTGTCGGCATGAAGAGCTTCTCGCAGAAGCTCAGTCAGAAAAGTCGGACACCAAGAATCATAGACTTGCCAAAGAAGGAGAATACCAAAAAAAGCAAAGCCGATGATAATTGTACGTTTATAGTCCAATTTAAAAGGCTTTGCTTCCGGCGCTGAGGCTAAATTTTGATTTTCCATTTTGTAAAACCATCCTTTTGTTTTCTATTATAATAAACGAAATGCTATATAAATGTTAAGAAAATTAAAAGAATTGTGTTTAAAAAACGTATTTATGTTGATTAGTCGAAGATTTTTTGTATATATATAGGTAATTCAGCAAGCTCGGAAATAGAAAACTTGCAGTTCTCAATTTTTCCAAAGCCATAACTAGCATGAATGAATTGAACACCGGCTTTTTCCGATTCGGTTTTATCTTTTAAAGTGTCGCCAAGATATATGACTTGATCGATTCCTTCTTTTTCTTTGAGGTAGATGATATTCTTCCACTTAGGAAGATTGGTATCTCCGGCACAGACATGACCGGTAAAGTATTTTTCCATATGGGTAGCGGAAAGATAGTTCTCCACATAACCCTTATCGGAATTAGAGACAACATATAAGGGATATTCTTGGCTCAGAATTGAAAGAACTTCCTCTTCTTGCGGATAGAGTATTCCCGGATGCTTGCTTAGATAGCTGATTTCACTTTTGATGCAAATGCGGAATAGTTCCATGCCCTTAGAAAAATCGACTCCAGGAAAAGCTAAAGGGACTGTTTCTTCAGGAGTCAGTCCCATATAGCTTTGCATCATTTTCAAATCAAAATGAAAGTTTTCATTATGTTCATCCATAGCCTGATTCCAGCTTTCAGTCAGCGGAATCAAAGCATCCCAGAGGGTACCGTCTAAATCAAAGAAAATACTTTTTTTCATATAATCACCTTTATTTACGTGATTATTGTAATAGTTCTTCTTCCTCTTTTCAATTAGTCATCCGATTGCATCTTTTTTCTGAAGAT
>JBAXZU010000020.1:0-19497 GCA_041670225.1 Bacilli bacterium
CAATATTGAAGCCACGATGATATTTTCCGTCTTTTGTAACAACCACCGCTCCAACATGGAAATGTGAGTAGGTAGGAAGAGCCTTATCTTTAGCGGCAAAAAGTTCAGTTTCAAGCTTTTTGACGTTGGTTACAAAATCAATAGGCAGAGAATTTAAGATTTTGTTTTGAAGATCGAACATGATTTCGGCATCTTTTTCTCCGGCATGATGATCATATCCGAAGATGTGAAGAAGGCCGTGAATAAAGAGAAAGGCCATTTCTCTCTTAAAGGGATGTGAATACTCTTTTGCCTGTCTTTTCGCAATGGTAGGAGAAATCATTATGCTGCCCAAATCAATAACTGGATCATCAGGATTGAAATCGGCTTCCCGATAAGCAAAAGTCAGAACATCTGTAGGTCTATCAATTTGCCTATACTGATTATTAAGTTTTTGCATCTCATCGTCATCTAAAAGGGAAAGACTTACTTCGTATGATCCCTTTTTGTCCAAAAACTTAAGCGTATGTTTAAAAACAATGTTGAAAATTTTCTCAAGCCCGTTTTTTTGATTTGTCTTGTCCAGATAATCGAGAATTGCCAAAGTTGGTTCCATCGGCTTTGCCTCCTACAGTATTATTATTATACCCCAAAGGAAAGCTGTTTTTAACAAAAAATGAGCTTAAAGAATAACTTAGTGCATTAATTTCTCTTAAAAGGGAACCTTTTTCCAGATATGTGTCAATAATTTTACTGGCAAAGGAGGAAAAGCCCAAAGAAAGGAAAAGATAAAACATATAATAATTCAAAGAATTTTCTTTTGTCATAACCATCTGACCAATAATCAGCAAGGAAATTAGTGCTATTTCAATTATATATCCGCAAATGTATGTGTTCTTAAAAACATTGGCCTGACTAATTACTTTTTTTAGCGAAAAAGAAAAATCGGATTGGCATTCAACTTCCTTTTTCATTTGGCTTTCTTCAAAAGAAATACTTCTAGCCATTTCATTAAATTTCTGATGGCTGAAAATTTTTGAGATGGGGAAAATCAGGCCAATCAATCCTAACAGCATAACAAAAAGGCCATTAGTCGAAAGAATTACTAATGAAAGAAGACAAACAACACCATAACTGATCAAGGTTGAAGCCCGATTTATCTCCATAACGGCTATCTTTTCTAAATGGTCATAGTCTTCTGAAAAATTTGTTACTTTCAAAAAGGGGATTACAACTTCATCGTCAATTCGCTTTTTGACTAGACTATTTAAAATAATTTGACAAACCACTAAACTAAGAAATGCAATTATCAGAATAATCTTTGTTATAAAATCGCCGGTTTTATTCATAAACCAGAAAAAGCTAAATGCGGTGGAAAATTGTCCTAAAAACAAAAGTATATATGTAGTTATTTCTGCTTTTTGTAATAAATTGGTTTTTGGTTTAAGAGGCTTTTTTTCAGTTTTTTCAATACAAATGATTTTCTTTAAGAAGACTTCATAAAAATCATCAAGTGAAAGGGTATAATCAGAAAACTCCGGATCAATAATTTTGACTTTCTTTTTTCCTATTTTTTTCACTACAACAAAATGTCGGTAATCGCCATTTTTGACTTGGGCAATAAATGGAAAGACAATATTATCAGGAATGACATCACAAATCATCCCTTGTGATTTGATTCCAAACTTTGAAAATTCCTTTTGAATATCAAGAAAACTATGACAATCAGTCTCCAATGGAACAACGCCATAACTATCATCAGAAAACACTTCGGATAATACGATTCTTACTGCAGCTTTGCCACAATCATTCCTTTCATTCTGAATAACCATATTGCTACCTCCTACATATAATAGGAAATAAGTAGGCAAAAACTCCAACCCTTTATAAACTAAGGTCTTTTATCACAAAATTCTTTGAAAGTTTTTTTGCATAATCCTGAGCCAAAGACATCTGATCCAGGCCATAGAAAAGATAATGGACATAAGCTTCAGGAGATTTGTCTTGTGTCATAGAGAAGAAATTAATTTTCCCATTTCCCGTCCTCGATTCCAGAAGCGGAAGCAAGTATTCAATAAATAACTGTTTTCCATATTTCTTCTGTAGAAGATCAAAATTTTCAAAACAAAGAGACTGACAATTCTTAGCTTTTTCAATTCTATTAATTCCAATCTGTCTCTCATCATAGTCCTTTGAAGAAAGAAGATCGAAAGTCTCGCTAAGATTAATATATCCGGAAGAAAACCCTTTGTTGGCAAATGCAAAACAGGCGAAAGTCAACACGGTTTCACTATGAGAATGATCATTAAAGCTAAAAAAGGAAAGACCAGTATTATTGTCAGCCGTCTTAAAATTACGGCTTAAATTAATGATATCTCGGACAGCAATCGTCGAATCCATGAGACGTTTGCGGTTTGCTTCATCATTTATATAATTAAAAAAAGCATAAGCTTTATCATAAATATAGGTGCCCATTCCCCCACTTGGAACAATCAAAGAAATCACCTGGTTTTTGCGTCTGAGATATTTGCAAGGAACTAGGCGGAACATTATTTGATCAATATCAGAATCATAGAAAGGATCCTGAAAATAGCCAGGTGTTCTTTTTAAGCAGTTTTTTAAAGAGCCCTTGCAGTCGCGGCAATAATCGACATCATTCAAAAAAAGGTAAATATCACCAAGAGAATTTTCAAATGTTTTTTTAGTTAAGAGAAGCGGAGAAACTTGCTTTTTTGCTAGAATATTATGACTAAGCCTTTCCTTCGTTTGAGCAAGAAATGTTTCTTTAAGCTGATCATCAATGCCAATAGAACCAGTTAAATTTCCCGCACCGGCTTTCTTAATTCCGAATTCGGAATTCAGTACTTTTTCGTCTATCATAAATCAAAATCTTTCTTTAAATCTTCAAATTCATCATTAGAAACACCATGAGATTCATCACTGTTATCTTTGGCAGATTCATTCGTTTTGACAATGTTCTTTTTCTTATTCTTGGCTTTGTTTTTTTCAAAATCACGGCTGTTGAGAATGCTCATAGCCTGATAGGCCGATGTTACATTCTGATCAGCTAGTGTATAAGCGACTTTTTCAATAAAAGAGCAGTTAAATTCACCATTTGTTTTCTTAAGCGAGTAATCTAAAACAACATTGATTACCGAATCATTTAAATTGAGATCATTGTGAAGTTTGATAATTTCATCAGTCATAAACTTAGCCGGTTCCCCATTAAGACGGATAGAAAGGTAGTCCTTGGGAATAATAGTGGTAAAAGCCATCAAATATTTGCTTGTCTCAGAATTTCCGTAATATTCGTCATCAGTAATATTATTACGAACCACTGAATATTTTTTCAGCTTTTTTGCATCGGAGGAAAAGCCTGAAAAGACAAAAACATCATCAGTAGAAGTGTTTTTTTCCGCCAATTGGGCACATTCACTTTCACTGATTCCGAAAAGGACACAAATATCTTTTATCCTTGACTCGTATTCAGAAATAGTTCTAATATTGAAGCCATCTTTTTTTATTAATTCCATCATCTTCTTAAACGAAAAGGAACTTTGGCATTTGTAGTTTTTTTCAATGTTTAAATTACCATTATCGACTATCGCGTTTTCTGATTCAGATAAATCCAAAGAATAGACTTCCTTAAATTTCGACGAAATATTCTTGTAAGAATCATTTATGTTTGCAGGAGTAATCTTAAAATATGTTTTTAAAGAAATATAGGTTTTTTGATTGACAAAACAGCAAAGAGAAGATCTGAGAAGCACATCATCAAAAAACTTCTTAGGTGTTGCCGGAGGTATTAATTTATACACATAGTGGATGGTCTTATCTTCCGAATTTTCTTTTCGGTAGGTCTCAAGTAATCCAACAGCTTCTAAATGCTCACAGGCATCAATGAATTTGATGTCTTCAATTCCCAAAAGAGATTGGACAAGTTCATGCTGAAAACAACCATTTCCAGCTTTGGACAAAGAAAGAGAATGAAAAATCTCAAAGAGTGAAAAAGCATCGCTTTTAATTATTGGCAAATATAAAAGCGACAATACTTGTTCATCAGTAGCTGACAAAGTGAAATCACTATAGAGTGACATCATCGAATCTTTTTCAATAATTCTCATACTAAAAATTATATAACATTCTTGCTTTTCTTTGTAGCTAAAAAAAGCCAATAATTATTTGTATGAAAAAAATATGGATTAATCCCTTTAAATCGACTTTTCTTCTTTAATTCCATTTCTAATATTGGTAGAATATATTAGATAATTTTCATCAATAATGAAACTATCATTGAATTGCGTTCTGTACTGGCTAAAACATAGGAGATATTTATTAATGAATTACAGAATCGATAAGAAAACTAAGATTGTCTGCACCATCGGACCTTCTAGCCAAGACAAGCCTACTCTCACAAAACTTTTAGAAAACGGAATGACCTGTATGAGACTCAATTTCTCACACGGTTCCCATGAAGAACAATTAGGAAAAATCAAGACTCTTCGCGAGATTGAAAAAGAAGAAGGCATTATTGTCCCAATTTGTCTAGACACTAAGGGCCCGGAAATCAGAACCAGCTGTTTCGAAGGTGGCAAAGCTGCTTTCGTTGCTGGAAATGAATGCCGTATTTACATGGGTGTCGAAAAGGTTGGTACTTGTGACCACTTCGGTGTTACCTATACTAAACTTTTTGATGACGTTCCTGTTGGTGCTGTTCTCAGACTCGATGATGGTAATCTTGAGCTTAAGTGCATTGCCAAAGACGATGAAAACAAAGAACTGGTATGTAAAGTGATGAATCCTCACACCTGTAAAGATCGACGTGGTGTTAATTGCCCAGGTGTCCATCTATCAATGCCTTATCTTTCTGAACAGGATAAATCAGATTTGATTTTCGGATGCCAGCAGCATGTAGATTTAGTCTCCGCTTCTTTCATCAGAGACCGTCAGGATATTTTTGATATCAGAAAGCTTCTTGATGACAACGGCGGAAAAAATATCGTTATTATTTCTAAGGTTGAAAATACTGAAGCCATTGCAAACTTAGATGATGTTATTAAAAATTCTGATGGCATCATGGTTGCCCGTGGCGACCTAGGTGTTGAAATTCCGGCTGAAGAAGTTCCGATTTATCAGCGATATATGATTGACCAATGCCGTAAGGCTGGCAAGCCAGTCATTACTGCTACACAGATGCTTGATTCTATGTGCCACAATCCTTTCCCTACAAGAGCCGAAGTATCCGATGTCGCCTGGGCTGTTGATCAGGGAACTGATGCTGTAATGCTTTCTGGAGAATCCGCCAATGGCGAATATCCTATTGAATCCGTGCAGATGCAGGCGAGAATTGCTACAACTATTGAACATCATTTCAACTATGAAGCAAGTACACATGAAGCCTTTGAAACTGGTGAAAAAACTGTCAATGATGCTATTGCCGCTTCTGTATCTGACACTGCTCAGATTATCGGTGCCAAATTGATCATTTGCTTCTCAGTCAGTGGCAAGACAGCAGTGAGAATTTCCAAAACAAGACCGATTTGCCCTGTATTTGTTGTCTCTTCAGATATGGATGCCCTTCGTCATACAATGCTCTATTATGGTAATTATCCATATTTTGTTAAAAAAGTTCCTGACTTCACCGAGGAAATGGAAGTATTAGCCATTAAAATCGGTCGTGATTATAATCTTCCTGATGGAAGCAAGATTATCATCACTGGCGGAACTCCTGTCGGTGCTGGAAAAACCAACTTCATGAAAGTTGTTACCCTTAACCTTCATGGAATAGGCAATGACGAAGATTAAAAGAAAAGGAGCATTTACTTATGCCAAACGAAAAACAGGTTGTCTTATCAATTGATTGCGGCGGAACCAATCTTAGAGTTGCTGCTGTTGATTCGGATTTGAACATTTTGACTGTACGTCGTGGACCTACTGTCAGAAATGATCCAGAAAGATTGTATTCAACTATGAAGGCTTTGATTGATGAAGTTTCAACTGAAGCAAAAGTTCCCGTTAAAGCTATCGGAATTTCTATTTGCGGAATTGTTGTTCACAATAAGGTCGGCAAATGCGGAAATCTTGGAATCGAGGAAGGTTACGATTTTGAATCATTATTCAAGCGTGATTTCCCCAATGCTAAGATTAAAATCGCTAATGATGCCAATTGCTCAGCTTTAGTTGAAAGCGAATATGGTGCTACCAAAGGAGTCTTAGATTCTGCATTTGTTACTATCTCCAGCGGTATCGGCTTAGGTGTTGTCCATAATGGAGAAATGATCGACCTTCCTTTAGAAGGTGGACGTACCATGATGAACTACCGCAACAAGTATTATGAAGCTGAATATCTGTTAAGTGGAAACGGTATTGTCCGTCTTTGCGAAATGAATGGTATTGAGATTCCTCAGGCTAAAGATTTCTTTGATGGTGTTCGTTTAAAGGATCCGAAGTTCATTCAGGTATATAACACTTGGATTGGAATGTTAGGAATTTGGTTCGGAAATCTTCAGTTAATGTTTGATTGCCAGAAATATGCTGTTTCTGGAGGTGTTATGAGATCTGGTGAAATCTTCCTTGATGATTTAGTTAAGGTTGCAAATGCCAGCATCGCAGGATGGAATCTTCATCCTATTGTTCTCGAAAATGCAGTCTTCGCTCAGGATGTCGGAATTGCCGCAGGTGCATGCTTAGCCTTGCATGAATTAAAAAAATAAATCAAGGAAATAAAAAATGAAAATTACATTACCAGATAAGTCAGTTAAGGAAATCCCCGAGGGTTCTTTAGCAATTGATGCTGCCAAAAGCATTGCTATTAGTTTAGCTGAAAAAGCCATTTGTGCAAAAGTCGATGGCGAATTATTCGATTTAAAACAGCCTCTTAAAGGTGATTGTGAATTTGAAGTAGTCCTGAAAAATTCAGCCGATGCTCTTCATGTTCTCAGACATTCTGCCGCCCATTTAATGGCTCAGGCAATCTCACATCTTTATCCAGGAACTATGTTTGCTTATGGTCCAGCAACCGAAGAAGGCTTCTATTATGATATGAAGCTTCCGGAAAATCAGGTTATTTCCGAATCTGATTTCGCTAAGATTGAAGCTGAAATGAAGAAAATCGTTTCTGAGAATCTTCCCATTGTCCGTGAAGAGTTATCACCTGAAGAAGCTAAGCAGGTCTTTGCCGGTCAAAAATATAAGTTGGTTCACATCGATGAATTAGCTGATAAAGGTGCCAGCCTTTCCGCCTATAGACAAGGCGACTATTCTGATTTATGCCTTGGACCCCATATGAAATCCACTGGTCAGATCAAGGCTGTCAAAATCATGTCCACTTCCGCCTGCTATTTCAAAGGCGATAAAAACAATGATACTTTAACCAGAGTTTACGGAACTGCCTTCTTTGCTGAAGCCGATTTACAGGCTTATCTCACTCTCTTAGAGCAGAGAAAAGAATCTGATCACAAAAAGATCGGACGTGAAATGGGTTTATTCATGATTTCAGATTATGGTCCAGGATTCCCATTCTGGCTTCCTAATGGAATGCTTCTCCGCCACGAACTTGAAGATTATCTCTGGAACTTAATGATTGAAAATGGCTACAATTGGGTAAAAACCCCAACTATGCTTAGCCGTGAGCTTTGGGAAACTTCTGGTCATTGGAAAGAATACAAGCAGAACATGTACATCACCAAGATTGATGGCAAACCTTTTGCTGTCAAACCAATGAACTGCCCAGGTGCTATTCTTTGCTATAACAGCGAAATGCATTCTTATCATGATCTTCCTTTACGTTTTGCTGAATTCGGTTTAGTCCATCGTCATGAAGCTTCCGGTGCCCTCAATGGTTTATTCCGTGTCCGCTGCTTCACTCAGGATGATGCCCATATCTTCCTCGCCTTCGAACAAGTCGGCGATGAAATCAGAAAGCTTCTGAAGATCTTCGATTCCGTTTACAAATTATTCAATCTTGAGTATCATATCGAACTTTCCACTCGTCCAGAAGATGAGTATGTCGGAAAGATTGAAACCTGGAACAAGGCTGAAGCTGAATTAATCCAGTGCCTCAACGAAAACAAGATTCCTTACGAAATCAATCCTGGAGATGGTGCTTTCTATGGTCCTAAACTTGATTTCAAGTTCAAGGATTCCTTAGGCAGAATTTGGCAGTGCGGTACTATTCAGCTTGATATGCAGCTTCCTCACCGTTTCCATATCAGCTATGTTGATAAAAACGGAAAGAAAAAAGAACCGGTCATGCTTCATCGTGCAATCTTCGGTTCAATCGAAAGATTTGTCGGTATCATTACTGAAAACTTCAAGGGTGCTTTCCCAACCTGGATGGCTCCTGAACAACTAAGAATCATTCCTGTCAACACTGAAGATACTGAATTAATGGCATACTGCACCAAGCTTAACAAGCGCCTGCTCAAGAAGAAGGTCAGATGTTCAATTGATGACCGTTACGAAAAAATGGGCTTCAAGATTAGAGATTCACAGTCCCATAAGGTTCCTTACACCGTCGTTGTCGGTGCCAATGAACTTAAGGACAAGACCCTTACTTACCGTCTCCATGGCGAAAGAACCACTAAGACAGTTTCTGAGGCCGAATTCATCAAAACCTTACTCAAAGATATATCTACCAAAGCCTGTACCCGTTCTTACTAAAATTAATAAAAGGATGTGAAAAACAAATCGCATCCTTTTTTATTATTTAAATATAATTAAAAACAGCATAAGCCATTAAGCTTATGCTGTTTTATTTATTTTCCGTTTTGACTTAACGCAGTTGGAGGATTACTCTGATTGTTCTGATAGCTGACTAAACGGCTGTTTTCATTATTAATGAAAATCAAAGCAGTAGAAAGAATACAGACAAAGGCGATAGAGACAACTGAAAAAATTGCACAGGTTTTCCTAAGTCGACGGCTTGATCTTAATGACTTGGTTCTTTTGATACGATCCTTCATGATTATCTCCTTTCTATCGCTCGCAGTATACTCGGTTTAGAGCGGTTATTATCCTCAATCTGGTCTTCACTAGGTACTAAGGGCTTCTTGGTAAGAGCAATGTATGATGGCTCTTTTTCATTAAGAAGAGGATGGTATTTATCGGATTTCTGAACTGATACATATTTCTTAAAGGTCTCTTTGACAATTTTATCTTCTTCGGAATTAAAAGAAATAATTACTAATCGTCCATGTGGGTTTAAGAATTCTATTCCGGCAACTAAACCTTCACGTAACTCATTGATTTCTCCGTTTACTTCATATCTCAGTCCCAGAAAGAACTGCTTTGCCGGATGACCGGCTTTTCTTAATTCTTTGGCTGGCAAAGATTGCTTAATAATATCAACCAATTGGAATGTTGTTTCAATAGGATTAGACTCTCTTTCGGCAAGAATACGTTTGACAACCGGATAATAAATTGAACACTCACCTAAGTCTCGGAAAATATGTACAAGTTCTTTTTCAGAAGCAGTATTCACAATATCACGAGCAGTTGTATTTTGGGTTTGATCCATTCGCATGTCTAGAGGTGCATCAAAGCGGTAGGAAAATCCTCTCGAAGGATCATCAAACTGAGGTGAAGAAACGCCAATATCCATCAGGATGAAGTCAGCACCCTTGACACCGGTATTCTTGATTGCCTCAACAGCTTTAGAGTAAGGAGCATGCAGATAGTTCAGTTCTGCCTTCTTTTCAAAACGGCTCAACACATTTTTGCTGAATTCCAAGGCTTTAAGGTCTTTATCAACGCCAATGAACTTTGATTGTTTCTTGGCAATTGAAAGAATTTCCTGAGCATGGCCGGCTCGTCCCAAAGTCATATCAACATAGGTTATTGGTCTTTTGGTATCGACGAATGATAATACTTCTTTCAGCATTACAGGCTTATGATAATTAAATTCAGCCATTGTTTTTGCTTCCGATCAAGAGAGAACAATCTGAAGAATAAGTTTTTTCATTTTGTTCCATCATTTCATAAAAAGTATCAGCGTCCCAGATTTCCAAATAATCACCTAACCCAACAACAACAACCTTTTTGACAATCCCGGTTTTATCTGTCAGAGGCTTAGGAAGAAGAATTCGATTATGGGAATCAATCTGAACTTCAAATGTGTTGGAAAGAAAAGTTCTTTTAACTTTTCTTGCTTCAACATTGAAATCATCCAATTCCATATACCGGGTCGCCTGACGCGTGTAAGATTCTTCAGGATATAATCGAATGCAGTTATCAATACCATAACTGGTATAACTTATGCCATTAGAAAAAGCACTCCTGTACAGAGTAGGAAGAACTAATCTTCCCTTTTCATCGATGGATAAGTCTTTCTGTCCGGTTAACATATACCCTATTCTCCCACCACGTACCACTATTATACACGTAGCTACCATTTTATTGCAATATTTTTTTGTTTTTTATTACTTCTGTGCAAAATCAGTCTAAATACGTAAGGGTTCAAACAAGTCTACTTCCTTAGTAAAAGGCAACCAAAAAAAGCATTGTCGATAAAAGGAGATAAAAAATGACAATTTATCAATAGCATGGATTTTATTTTTTTATTAAAACATTTTTTGGAATCACTACCTAGTTTTTTACTGAAAACCGCTCACAAAAAAAGCGGAGCTCTGCTCCGCTTAGTTAGTTAATATTTTATTTTGACAGCCGGATCATCATCAGTCAGAAGCTGACGGTTCTTCATGTCATCCCTAACCATTTCCATAACCCTTCTAATATCTGGATGGGCGGCTTCTGAACATCTAAGTTCAAAAATGTGACGCCATTCCTGAATAGAACAGGTAACCATAATGCTAGCTTTTAAAGAATTTGGTAAGACGGATCTAGCAAAATCAGGTTTGGCACCGTTGCTAATAAGCTGGAAATAAGTGTCGGCGGTTTTCTGATAAAAAGAATCATACACTTCTTTGTTTTCATCATAGCCGAGAGGTTTCATAAAAGTTAAAGAATTGGAAAATTTATCTTTGGTGTAATTGCAGTAACGGGTGCTTTCCTGAGCAAAAGAGCAGGGACGATGACGGACAATTTCGTGAGTGACACCACGATCGGTGATAATCTGATAGGTAACATAGGTAGATAATTCATAAAAGTATTGATTGAGGCAAAGTTTAGCCTCATCATTACTGACTAATTCCATATGTTGGGCTTTTCTCTCAAGCGGAACACAAAGAGTTTTAACATTTTCCGGAAGTGATTGAATAAGAACTGAGGCAAATGCGTGAGATTTGACTTCCTTATAACTGTCAAGCAACCCTCTTAGTGAACAAGAGATATAGCATTCTCCGTTGTTAAGGAAAGCAGTGAAATAAGGATTGGAAAAAGAGCAGCAAAGAGTGAAAGTCTCAATATCTACACGGAAAAGAAAACGATAATGCTCAATCATGGCATAATGTCCAGAAGCAATCAATCGCTTGACAAAAGCAACATTATCTTCATGTCCCTTTTCGCCGACCTGATAGCAGTTATGGGCAACAAGACTGATTTTATCGTAGAAGTCAGTATCCGGAATATAAGTAATACTATTTTCGCATAATTGGAATTCAGCCATTTTTATTCTCCTCTCAGGGTTAAACCCAGACTAGTCTTAACGGCAGTAATAATCTTATCTAAAGAATTGTCTATTTCTTCACCTTTCAAAGTACTTCCAGACTTAGAAAAATACAGAGAAACACCAAGATATTCTTTTCCGGTAGCCTTATCGACAAAATCATCGAACATTTCTACATGATCCAAATAAGTATCACGGACAGAAGAAATGGTTGAGACTAGTTTAGCATAAGTGACAGAGTCAGTTATTCCGAATGAAAGATCACGGCGAACCTTGGTGTCACTATTGAAAGCCTGAAATTTTGACTTGAGTCCTTTAAGTGAGAACAAATATCCTAAATCAATTTCAGCAACGAAGATGCTGTCTTTACGGACATTAGGATGAAGTGTGCCAAAGGTTCCAACCATATCTCTTCCCATAATAATATCGGCAGAACAATAGGGATGGAAAGCAGGGTTCTTAGAATAAGCAAGACGATATCTGGTCTTGGAAATACCTAAGCGGTCGAAAATAGCTTCAATGGCGCCTTTAATATCTTCAAAGGAATATGGTCTTTCCATAAATCCTTCAGTTAAGGTTTCTTTGCCATGCATAGCCAAGGATAAATAAAGATGAGAACCCTTGCGGTTATCAACATCGCTGATTTCATAAAGACAGAAATTGTTGTTTGAATGAGCTATATTGAAGTCAGCAACTTCCAAAAGACTAGGAAGCAAATCACTGCGGACGATTTCATGATCCTTCGTCATTGGATTAATCAGATGATAACCTTCACCATCATCAAAAACACGAATCATCTTATCCATTTTCTCATTGATCAAAGTGTAGCAGATCATTTCATCAAAGCCCTTATCAATAAGTAGATTTCTGATCTGGCGCTTCATTTTCTGTTCGGGAGTAAGGCCACCCTGAGTAATTGGATAATTATCTAAACTAGGAATTAATTTCTCACTGCCATAATAACGGAAGACTTCTTCTTCAATATCGCATTGTTCGAGTAAGTCAACTCGATCAAGCGGGGCATAAAGCTTGGATCCTTCTCTTCTGATACGGTAGGAGTTCAAAACATGATTGACTTCATCTTCAGTATATTGAGAACCTAAACGATGATTCAAAGCTGAGAGAGAGAAACTGACAGGCTTTATCTCAGTGGAAACAGAATTAAAGCTGCCATAGCCCGTAAGAGTGTATTTTTCAAGGAATTTAGGAAGATAAGAAATAATAACAGCCAAAGCCTCATCAACCATCAGAGGATTTCTCTCTTTGGCAAAAAGCTGACTTGAAGGGCTTGATAAACCGATACGGCTAGATGTATGGCGGATATTTGCGTGATAGAAAATAGCGGCTTCGATATCAAAATTCTTGGTACTAGCATCAACACAGGCTTTCTTGCCGGCCATAATACCACCAAGACATAAAGGAGAATTTCCATCAGTGACCACTAAATCTTCGTTTTTAAGAAGATAAGTCTTATCATCAAAGGAAACAAAATCTCCGCAATAATCATCTTTAACGACATATTTGCCTTCTTTATTCTTATCAGCATCATACATATTGAATGGCTGACCAGTTAAAAGCATCGCATAATTTCCTAAATCGACAATCGGTGAGATAGGTCTGATACCGCTAGCCTGAAGGAAACGCTTAATATCTTCGGGGGTATCGGATTTGGGTTCAACATCAGTAACACGGATAATGTCAAAACGAGAACATCTGTCCGATAAAGAAAGAGGATCCATTTTCTGAGAAAAAGCCGAGGAATCAAAAGCAGGTACAGGAGCAAGAGGGAGTGAAGTCAGTGAAGAGATTTCACGGGCAATACCAAGATAACTTAAACAATCAGGTCTATTAGGAAGAACATTGATGTCAAAAATAGTGTCATCAAGTCCTAAATAACCTAAAACATCAGTTTCGCCAACAGGAGCATCAGCGGATAATTCTTCGATGCCATTTATCTGCTCGGGACTAAGGAGTTCCTTGTCGACACCCAATTCGACCAGTGAGCAACACATACCATTGCTTTCCTGTCCACGAATGACACCAGGCTTAATAGTTTCACCAATTGCGGGAAGAACTGCTCCAGGTAAGGCAACAATTACTTTTATTCCTTCCCTGGCGTTAGGAGCGCCACAGACAATTTTCTTAATTCCTAAATCATGGCCTAAATCAACCAACAGACAATGAAGGTGATCAGAGTCAGGATGTTTTTCGCACTGAATTATTTTTCCGATAACAAGAGAGGAAGCCTGAGCCATCTTTTGTATGCCTTCAACTTCGAAGCCGGAAAAAGTCAGTCTTTTTCTGATAGCTTCACAGTCAGTTGAACTTAAATCAACAAGCTTGCTTAATAATTTATATGAGAATAACATTGTTCTACTCCTTTTTGAATTGTTCAACAAACGAGACGTTACCAGTATAGAAACGTTTAATATCGTCAATACCGTATTTAAGCATAGCTACACGGTCAATTCCGATACCAAAGGCAAAGCCTTGGTATTCTTTATCATCATATCCATTAAGTCTGAGAACATTTGGATGAACCATTCCAGCGCCAAGAATTTCAATCCATCCAGTATGTTTGCACAACTGACATCCTTTGCCATTGCATTCAAAGCAAGAAATATCAGCTTCAACAGAAGGCTCAGTAAAGGGGAAGAAGCTTGGACGGAAACGGACTTCACGTTTTTCACCAAATAAGTGCTTCAACAACATGGTGAGTGATTCCATAAGATTAGCGAAAGTCACATCTTTTGAAATGACCAAACCTTCAATCTGTCCGAACTGGTGGGAATGAGTTGCATCATTGTCGCGGCGATAAACTTTACCTGGAGAAATAATCTTAACTGGTCCTTTGCCTTTCATATAGGCCATATAACGAGCCTGAACGGAGGAAGTCTGACTTCTCAGAACAGTATTCTCATCAATGACAAAAGTATCCTGCATATCACGGGCCGGATGATCTTTAGGGATGTTGAGCAATTCGAAATTATTGGTGTCGCTTTCGACTTCAGGCCCAGAGACAACAATATATCCTAAACCAGTGAAGAAATCGGTAATATCATCAACAACAGCATAGAAAGGATTTTTGCTTCCGATCTTTTTATGATATCCAGGTAAAGAAATATCAATTCTGCCTTCTTCGAGTTTCTTCATTAAGGCATTATTGTCTAATTCAGTCTGTTTATCAGCTAAAATCTTATTCAATTCATTCTTTAAATTAGAAAGAATCTGTCCAAAATCCTTTTTGGATTCAGCCGGAATGTTTTTCATTTCCGAATAAGAAGAAGTCAGAAGGCTCTTCTTGCCCAAAAAACGGCCTTTGAAATCATTCAGAGCTGAAACATCGCTGACTTTGATGACTTCATTTTTAGCCAGGGCAATTTCAGCCTCGGCCTGTTTAGAGAATTCATTAATTTCCATATGTGTTTATCCTAGTTTATTTCGTAGTCACGACTGATAGGTTTGGTAGAATCAGTTTTATCACCATCATTTGTCTTAGTATCATCTAAAGGAGTAGACAAATCTGGTTTTTCTTCAGAAGCATTATCATCATTACCATTTGAGTATATCTCACGGAGATAATCTGGCAAAGGAGAACTGTTTTTCTGACTTTGAATTTCTTTTTCTGCAAGACTTGCTTCCGGTTTAAGGGTTTCATCACCAGACTGATGGTGAACCTTATTAATCAAAGGTTCACTGACTGAGAAATCAATTTCCTTTGAGAAGTCGGTGGCGATAATGGCAAATTTCACTTTATCAGAGAAAGTATCATCAATTTGGACACCGAAGATAATATTAACGTCATTATCATTTCCATTGGCAGCCTCGGTGACATAATTAATTGCGTACTGAATTTCGTCGAGAGTAGTGGAAGAACCAATTGTAACATTGATGATCATGCTCTTGGCGCCTTTAATTGATGCTTCAAGCAATTGAGAATTAATTGCGCTCTGGGCTGCTTTCATGGCAGCATCTTTTCCTTCGCCCATACCAATTCCAATCAAAGAAATTCCTTTATCCTGCAAAGTAGCTTTTACATCCGCAAAATCCAAATTGATTAATCCGTGAACAAGAATTAAATCAGTAATTGTCTTAACCGATTGGGCCAAAACTTCATCACTGGAGGAAAAGGCATTTTTAAGAGGCATGCTTCCGTTATTGAAGATGAGCTTATCGTTTGAAACAACGATGAGGGCATCAACATTTTTCTTCAATTCATTTATTCCTTCAAGAGCATTAAGTCTTCTGGCTTTTCCCTCAAAGTTAAATGGCCTAGTGACAATAGCCAAAACCAAACAGCCTTCTTCCTTAGCAGCCTTAGCAATGATAGGAGCAGCACCAGTTCCGGTTCCACCACCTTCACCAGCCGCAATGAAGACCAAATCGCTTCCCTTGACCAACAGCTGAAGATCAGAATACGATTCATTGGCTGCCTCTTTACCACGTAAGGGATTACCACCGGCACCTAAACCTTTAGTAGTGGTTTTTCCTAATACATATTTATTTTCACATGGAGAATTAGACAAGGCCTGACAATCAGTATTCAGAACCCAATAATCAACTTCATCACTTTTATTTTTTATCATCTGGTTAACAGCATTACTACCGCCACCCCCGACACCAATAACTTTTATTTTGGCATTAGTGGATAAGCTTTCTTCGGACAGTATCTGTTTATCTTCATTTTCATCCATTTAAATTTTCCTCCTATTTAGTTCTTCTTACAACTTCAGTCTTCAAAAGCGGATCAGCTACCCTTCTCTTAGAATCAACAATAGGACTCAGATAATTATAGCTTGTTACAAGTATAGCCCCGAGACAACTAGTGAAGATTTTACTTCTGGCACCAATTGCCTTGATATCAACAGTATGGTTTGGTCGTTTAAGCTCTTCAAATAAATAAGTCCCAAAATCTTCAATATCAGAACCGGGTCCATCTAAGACGATCTGACTATCGTCAGGAAGGAGATGTTCTGCGGAAAAGCTTCGGATCTTCTGAACTAAAGGTTCAAAGCCACCTTTAAAAGCATTACTAGTTTCTCTAAGTGTTTTTCTGTCATCGGTAGTAAACCCGAAACCAGATTCGTCTCTCAAACCAAAAAGATTTAATAAATCTTCGCCATGGGCGAAGGGAATAGATAAAATCCTGCAGGCATTTTCAATTCCCTGTTGGATTCCGAAAGGAAAAATAATTGAATCATTAAGACGGTGCTTAGAAACATAATTGATAATGGAATAATCCTTTTCAATTGTGACGGAAATAAATGTTTTTGAATTGTTGAATTTATTATAAAAGGAAACGGAACAGAAAGGTGAAAGCAAAAATGCATAAACGTCTAATTTCAGGTCATTTACAATTGCTTCATAATGGCGATAACAAGGTTCGTCAATAAGCTGAGAATCAGCATATACTTCCAAATGATCGGAAGCGGAGCCTAACGGGAATGTATCATATTGTTTTTTATTATCATCAATAAAGACTGATGGATCATCAAAGATTATCTTTTTCCCCTCAGTCTTAACCTGCTTGTGAATCATATTTGTACAATTAGAAAAATCCATTTGAGTAATATGACTGGCAGGATCAACTGTAGCAGTATTTCCAATACCGGATTTAACTTGGAAGCCGATTGGCGGCAAAAGTGGAATAAAGACACCTAAATCATCGGTTTTCAAAGTCTTTTTAATTGCATCCAAGAGAATTCTCAATGATTGTTCGCAGGCTGTTTTATCCAAATAGCCATGCTCATTTCTGGGAAGAATATCACCCTGCAAGGCCTGAAGAACATACACCTGTCCTTTAAAATAATACCCGGTGAGGACTCGGAGATCTGTTGAGGAAAAATCAATTACTGTAACTAGATTGGACATTATAATCTCCTTTAATCAATCAACCATAAGTTCGAACCGAATTTGTAAACATTTTCAACTATCGTATCATCATCGAGAAAGGTGTAGGAATCAGCTGAAGTAAAGCCAGAACCGATATACCTTCGGCAGACTTGAATCACTCTTTCGTAGTAATCACTTTTTTTAAAGAAAGAAGTAATGTTATCAGAGGTCAACCCCACAAAGGCATATAAATTATTATTTGCAACACTCGGATCCTCAATAATCACATCAAGAAAGCCGGTCCATTTTCCGATGGAATCAGTTCTAAACTGAATATACCTTATCTGTGAAATTATTTCTTTATCCAAGCTAACAAACTGAGAAAATGCCAGGGAAGAACTATTAAGAGTCATACCTGAGAAGCCTTTGGGCAAATGAGCAACCGGAAGAGAGGAAATAATATCATCAGATACAGTCAAAGCCTTTATAGCTTCTTTTCTTCCATCAGCCAAGTCAAGTGAATCAAGGGAAGAACAGAATTCCTCCTCGGTTTTTCCGCTAAGGCAATAAACTATGCCATCATAAGAGGCAAACGGAAAATCCTCATTGACTTTGACATTGACATTAAATAATGTGCTTTTGGATTCAGACGATAAAAAAAGGGATTGAGAAGATGAGACAACTTTTTCATCGGAATTATCATCATATAAAAGAATTGATTGATTGGCATTATAACCGGCAAACTGAAGGTAATCTTCCTTAGTAAAATTTACCAATCCATCAATTGAAATTGACTGCATTTTAAAAGGAGGAAGAACAAAGTAAAGCAAAGTAAGAACCAAAATTAAAATCAGTAAAAAAGAAAGAATGCCTTTTTTTCTAAAATATCGCTTATTTCTTGATTCGATTTCCCGGTCTATCACAACATAGCTAGCCTGGGCAGTATTATCAAGAGTTTCGTTGGGGTTTAGTTTTAACATTATTTGATTCCCATATCTTTATTTTACAATAATCAAACAATGTTTAAAAGAAGAACTATGAAATTAAATGCTTTTTTGAAAAGCCAATTAAAGTAAAGTACTTCATGTTTTCCTGAAGAATGCCTAAGGACTCATCCACGGAATCAAAAAGCTTATCCACAACTAAAAAGCGCTTGGTAGCATCATCTTGGAAAAACACTACACAAAAAAACGTTCCTTTATCATTAGGAATAACCGTTGATAAAGGAACGACAAAACCATCTAGCCCACCCTCATAGTTGGTTGTCACGAAGCAATATACTCCGTTTCTTCTCAACCAATTACGAAGGTTCTTTTCGTTTCTAAGAGATTCCTCAATCTCCTTAAAAACACTGCTTGAATAATCATTTTTCATATCGATTTCTCCCAAATTTCATTTGGTAGTTTTAATATAAACCTCTTTGACTGAAATGTAAATACAAATTTCTTAAATAGACAAATTCGAGACAAAATTGAGAAGACAAAGGAAGAAGCTTTTAGTCAATATTTGCAATATACTTATTGCTCTTAAGAACATAGCTTGTTTTGGAATTATAGGTTTCACAAGAGAACTGACCATAGAAAGAAAAAGAGGAATACCTTTCTTGAGTGAAAGGCTCACTTAAACCGAAGTAAACAATCTTAGATTTCTTGGATTCTGAAAAAGCGAAGACGGCATTTCCTTTTTGAGAGAACGACAATTGGTCTTTATCAACGGTGATTTCAAAAACAGGAGAGGGGAATTGCTGACCAAAGGGTTTAAAAGACTCATAAACCGCAAAATTCTCTGAATTAAGATCTTCTAAGGACATACCAATAGAACCAGACTGTTCATCAATGATATTCAGTCCCTGTTTTTCGCATTCAGTTAAGAAAAGGGTGGCAACCTGATAATAGTCTTTGCTGGCAAAAGTCAATCCAGCCGCCTGAGAATGACCTCCGGCAGCCAAAAAGTATTTAGAATTGTCAGCTAAGAATTTGGTGATATCATAGCCATCAGGAAGGCGAACAGAACCGACTAAATTATCCGAACACTTAGTATCAGGGGCACAAACCAAATAGGCTTTGTGAAACTGATTCAATTGAAAATTGGCAATTAATCCACACAACCCATTAACCTCTTCA
>JBAXZU010000021.1:0-19257 GCA_041670225.1 Bacilli bacterium
ACTTTACATCTAAGAAGGGAAAGGTCGTTGGATTTATAGAAAGTAAAATCAGTTTTATCGCCGCTTATGAAATCCAAGCGGAAGAAATTTGAAATAACAAAACTCTGTCCTTCTTTAGCCTGATACATTTCTGGACGTACCATATTTCTCGGAAGAATGTATTTGACAAGTTCCGGTTCAATAAAAGACACAAAGGAATTCTTATTATAGATGCCGGGAGTATCATACATATAGGAATTCTCATCCAGAGGAATAGAAATAACATCAAGAGTAGTTCCCGGGTATGGGGAAGTAGTGATCATTTTTTCAGTTGAATTGGAATAATCCATTAACAAGCAATTAATGATAGAACTCTTTCCGACCTGATAAGCTCCTAAGAAATAGACGCTCTTTCCGTTTCTGAGAGAAGAAATTTTCTTCATAAGGTTAGAGATATTTGAGGTATTGGAAGCACCGGCAGAAGTAATGATAATATCCTTAGGCTTGATGTTTTCCAAAGCCAGTTTGGCTTTGACCTGATTGATGATGAATTCATCAGAATATTTTTCAGGCAGACAGTCACGCTTATTGATGACAACTAAAACATTATCCGGCAGGTATTTGCCGATTCCTTCAAGAAAACTTCCGTTAAGACAGAAAGCATTGATGACATAGACAGCCAATGACTGAGTTTCCTTGGCCTTGGAAAGGATGGTCATATAATCGACATTAAAATCAGGAGATTTTGAATAGCTGGAGTAATGTCTGAGCTTATAGCATCTTTCACAAAGCATCTCTTCCTCGGAATTAAGTTTTTCTGAGGGAATGAAGCCTACTTCATTAGGGTCGGTATCCTGAAGGATTGCCCCGCAGCCATAGCAGCGTCGGACTCTGATTTCAGCAGTGAAGCCACTGTTTTTCGGTTTATTGAAGAACATTATCGAACCTCCTCTTTCTTGGGAATCTCGATTCCCAGTTTATTCTTTTTTAACATCACATCTCTCTTATGATAATCCATTTTTCGTAAAAAGATAGTCTGAATGTTATCTTTCTTGACTAAAGGATCAGTCAGAATAAGTCTTCCTCGGATACGTTTGACATAAATGCCGTCGGTCATCAGCTGATCACCGACAAAGACACAGTCATTAACATCAATATGGTTTTTCTTCAGCCACCCTCTGACACGGAATCCGGCAAATTTGAAGGCAAATGAGAGGTAGGGGACTTTGACCTGATCACAGAAAGGGGAAACTCTTTTATGAAAATTATTAGAAATGATAATCATCTGAATGCCAGCTTCTTTTAAGTCATCCCGGAGAGTGAGTACACGCTGGTCAGGACTCTTATCAAAAGCACTAGCCAAAGTCTGGTCAAGGTCGCAAACCAGATATTTAATGCCTAAAGACTTTAGATAGCTGATATCGATAAGGAAAACATTCTGAATGTATCCAAGTACATATTCCCTTTTCATGATTTTATTATACCATTACCTAGCTATTTTTTACTATTTTCCTTTTCAAAAAGATCAAACAGAGAAAGCTGAGTATCAGCTTTGTCTTCTTTGGCTTTTGAAGGAACGGTTTTAGAAGGTTTCGGAGTCTCAATCAGGAAAGAATCATCTAAGACTTCACCGAAATCATTCAGTGAAACCAATTCCTGATCCTGAAGACCGGGAAGATTTTCGCGCATCTCACTGTTAAGCTCAACCGGTGCTAAATTAGTAAGTTCAATGACAACATTGCTGTTGGCGGTGACAGCCGAAGAGAAACTGACCTGTCCACGCTTCTTTTCAACCTTAGTTACCGAGACTAACACCATAGGATTCTTCTTGAAAATACGGACCAAAGAAACTTTGGCTCCCAGACGTTCAGTAGCTTCCAGCTTGGCGGAGGAAATAACTCTGGCAGCACGTTTCTTGGCTAAAATGAGCATCAAAGTTGCCTCAGTGGAATTAAAAGAAAGCAGAGATATCATCGGTTCCTTATCAATTCCGGTAGCCATTGCCTTAACACCTAAGGCTGAAGTCGAAACCAAAGGTATATAACTTTCGTTGAAACGGGATGCTCTTCCTAAAGAATCAACAACAACCACATCGCTGTTTCCGCTGGTCAGCTCAACATCAACCACTTTATCATCGTCATTCATCAGCTTACAGGCACGAAGAGTTTTTCTGGTAATTGTAGTCTGAGCAAAATCAACCAAGGCAGTACGCTTAATCTTATTCTGAGAAGTAAGAATAACGACATTAACGCCAGGTTTGAATTCATTGATAAGGAAAGCTTTGATGATCTTTTCATTTTGCTTGAGAGTAATCAGGTTGTTAAGATGTTTACCTTCTTCTTTCCATTTCATATCGGAAATCAGGTAAATCGGCAGATAGCCAAAGTTTCCTTTATTGGTGAAGAAGAGGATATTATCGTGAGTGGAAGCAAATCCGGAAAACACGAGACTATCGGAAAGTTTCATTTTCGGTAGATTCACCGGATCGGTCTTCTTATTGGCCTCAGCCGAGGAAGAGAAGGATTTAGGACTGGAACGTTTGACATAACCGTCTTTGGTGATGGCAACATAGCAATCCTCTTTGGCAATGAGCTTAGTCTGGTCAACAGCTTTGAAATCCTGCTTTTCATCAAGAATTTCCGTCTTTCGGGAACAGGAAAACTGTTTATCAATCTCCTTAAGGGTACTGACGATCTCATGGTCAAGCTTATCAGGATTGGTAAGGATGGAATTAAGTCTGTCCTTATCGGCGTTCAGCTGTTCCTGTTCGCCTTTTAAAGCCACAATATCAGTGTTGCTTAAACGGTAAAGCGGCAGCATGGCAATGGCTTCAGCCTGTCTCTCAGTAAAGAGATAATCAGTCTTAAGCATAACTTTAACGCCTTCTTTGCCAGAGCATTTCTTAATTTTTCCAATCAGCTCATCGACAATAGAGTAAGCTTTGATTAAACCAGCGACAATTTCTAAACGGTCTTCATCAGTCTTTAGGTCAAACTTGGCAGCCTTGGTGAACATTTCACGTTGATGGAAAATATAGGCATCAACCATTTCCAAAAGCGACATGGTCTTTGGATGACCGCGGTCAATAGCCAAGAAATTACAGCCCATAGTCGTTCTAAGAACGCCTTTTGTCTGAAGGTAGCTAAGGATATCGAAAGGTGAAGCTCCCTTTTTGATTTTGATGACAATTTCGATATCATCTTTGGCAGATTCATCGACAATTTCTTCAATATTATCAAGATTATCTGTATCTTTTCTCTTATTGAGATTAGCCACGAAATCAATTTTTACCACACCATAAGGGATTTCTTTGATGATAATGGTATTCTGCTCTTCATCAATCTCGCTCTTGCAGTAAAGATAGAAGGAACCATGTCCGGTTTCATATAAGGAACGGATGGCCTCCTTGTCATCGATTATGCCGCCAGTTGGGAAATCAGGGCCAGGTATGAACTCCATTAAATTATCCAGAGTCGCACGGGCATGACTAATACGGTAGATAGTAGCCTGAACCACTTCATGAAGGTTATGTGGGGGAATATAGGTAGTCGAACCAACGGCAATACCATTAGTTCCGTTAACCAGCAAGTTAGGGAACTTACAGGGAAGGACTGTCGGCTCAAGTGATTTATCATCAAATGTAGGAATCATTTCAACCGTATCTTTATCGATATCCATAGTCAGGAAATCACAAAGACGGGAAAGTCTGGCTTCAGTATAACGGTAAGCAGCAGCCGGATCATCATCAATAGAACCGTTGTTACCTTGGAAATCAATCAAAGGTGCTTCCATTTTCCATGATTGGGAGAGATGAACTAAGGCATCATAAATTGAACTGTCACCATGGGGATGGAAATGACCCATAACATGGCCGACAATGGTGGCACATTTGACAGTAGGCTTAGTGGAAACCTGTCCTTGGGAATACATGTCAAAAATAATTCTTCGCTGAACTGGTTTTAGACCATCCCTGACATCAGGTATGGCACGGTCAGTGATGACGGCCTTAGCATAACGGTTAAAAGCACCGATCAGAACATCGCTCATCTGTGAAGGAACGATGTTTTCGTCAAATACAGTAATCTTCGGTTTAGTCTTTTTCATTCTTCACCTCCTGAAGGAATTCGTCTTTGACTGAGAAGTCAATGTTGTTGTTGATCCAATCCTTACGGCGGTCAGAATCCTTTCCTAAGAAGATATTTATCTTATCATGGCAGTCTTCATCATCTTCCAGAACAACCTTCAGAAGTTTTCTCTTTTCAGGCTGCATAGTGGTCGAAGAAAGCTGTTCATAATTCATTTCGCCAAGACCTTTATAGCGGTTAACATGATAACCGGAGGCAAAGGAATCCTGGGCTGCCTTAAGTTCGGAATCATCATAGCAATAGGTTTCTTTTCGAGCATTGTAGACACGATAAAGAGGAGGACACGCAATATAGACATGACCTGACTCAATCAAGGGCTTCATATGATTATAGAAGAAGGTCAAAAGCAAAGACTGAATGTGGCTTCCATCATCATCAGCATCAGTCATGATGATGACTTTGCCATAATGGATATCCTTAATCTTAAAATCAGAATCATAGCCCGCACCGATAGTATAAATCAGAGTAGCGATTTCCTTGTTTCCGAGAAGCACTTTCTCATCATCGATGTCAGTAGTGTTTTTAGGTTTTCCTCTCAGTGGAAGAATAGCCTGATGTTTTGGATTACGGCCTTTTTTGGCAGAACCGCCGGCTGAGTCTCCTTCAACAATGAATAATTCATTCTGCTGATATTCCTTTGAAGAACAAGGAGTGAGCTTATCGGAAAGATTGAAACCGCTAGCCTTGCTCTTAAGCAGTTCTCTTTCCTTTTTTCGGTCTTCTTCGGCCTTGGAACGGGCTTTCATCTCAATAACAGTCTTATCAATAACTGCTTCAGCTTCTTTGGCATGTTCTTCAAGATAATAGGAGAGTTTGCTTTCAATGACGCTGTCAGTGGCATTTAAGGCATCTCGGGTACCGAGCTTGCTTTTAGTCTGGCCTTCAAACTGAAGAAGATGTTCAGGAACCCAAACAGAAAGAATACAGACTAAGCCTTCTCTCAGACAGTCACCATCAAGAGGATCATTGCTCTTGACTTTGGAATGATTTATTGCATAGGAATTAAAGCAGGAAGTTATGGCTTTTCTCAGTCCGGTAACATGGTAACCGCCCTCAGAAGTTCTGACTCCATTAGCAAATGCAATGGTTTTTTCGTTATATTCATCGCGGATAAAGCCAAATACACACTCAACCCTGATTCTATCCATACTAGTTCCAGAAATGTGGATAGGACTAGTCAGGGGAGCTTTATTCATAGTATGACGGGCATAATATTCCAACAGTCCATTTTCATAATAGAAATCCTGCTGACGGTTCGTTCTTTCATCTTTCAAATGGAAGGTGACGCCTGTAGTCAGACAGGCCTGATCATCAAGATGATTGGCTATTCGTTCAAAATTCCAGGTTATATCATCAAAAATCCGATTGTCAGGATAAAAGACAACACAGGTTCCTTTCTTATTGGTATTTCCTAAATCCTTGATGGGAGTTGAATTCTTCCCACCCTCATCAAAACGGATGAAATGATCCTTTCCGTCACGATAGGAATGGACTTCCATCCAACGGCTCAGGGCATTAGTTACAGCGGCACCGACACCATGAAGACCACCCGCTGACGTGTAATTTGTTTCATCAAATTTACCACCGCCATGAAGAGTCTGATAGACAATCTGGAATCCAGACATCTTTTCGGTTTTATTATAATCAAAAGGAACACCTCTTCCTTGATCCTGAACTTCTAATGATCCATCGGAATGGATTGTTACATAAATATTTTTTCCGTAGCCGGCATTGGCTTCATCAACTGCGTTATCGACGATTTCCCAAACCAAATGGTGGAGACCGACAGCATCAGTTGATCCAATGTACATTCCAGGTCTTTCACGTACAGGTTCAAGTCCGTGGAGGACAGTAAGATTACTCGCATTATAGTTTTCTGACATACTAAAATACCTCACCTAATAATTTTACTTTGAAACTCTTCTAAATGAAAGATAAAAAACCTATAATATCGAGGTATTCATTAACGAAATATTGAAGAAAGGACTCAGTCAGATGGAAATTACACTGTTTATTTTAGGAATAATTGTCTTTGCTTATCTATTCGGTTCGATTCCGACAGCCATCATCTTCGGAAAAATCAAAGGCGTTGATGTCAGAAAATATGGGTCCCATAATGCCGGAGGAACCAATGTTGGCCGAGTAATCGGCAAAAAAGAAGGTCTCATGGTCATCATCCTTGATATCTTCAAGTGCTTCATACCCTGCCTGATTACCAAATTGATTTTCGATTTTGCTCCGCTCCCTGCTTACGATTTCCCACATCTAGATGAGATTCTGGTCAACTTAACGGGGTTAGTCGTAGCAATCGGACACACCTTCCCCGTCTTCGCTCATTTCAAGGGCGGTAAGGCGGTTGCTTGCTTTGCTGGGTATATTCTCTTCACAGCCCCACTCTTAGCCTTTGTCGGTATGTCTGTCTTCTTCCTAACGTTTGCTATCTCTAAGCGTGTCTCCTTATCAAGCGTTATCGGTGTTCCTTCAGTCTTCGTTGCTTCCCTGATTCCGACGATTCTTGACTTAACCATTGCTTCTGACCCGGCTATCTGGAATGGAGGAATGATCTTCGCTCCTTCCTTCTTCCTTCATATCAGCTATGTAACGTCTATTGGTGTCCTACTCTATACAATTCTGGTCATCATCCGTCATTCAAGCAATATCAAGCGTCTCTCCAAAGGCCAGGAACCTGAAACCAAATTCAAGCATAAAAATCAGGAAACAGCCTAAAAAATCAGCACAAAAAAACCATCAGCCTTGCAACTGATGGTTTTTTATTTATTTCTTTCCGCCGTTAACCTGAGACTTCTGAGCATCTTTGATAGCTCTCATAGTCTGGTTAACCTGAGCCTGTGAAGGGGTTCTTCCCATGCTCTTATACATAGCCTTGATCATCGATTCATTGAATGGGGGATTTTTATCGATTTCTTTCTTAATGACCTTACGGGCAATGAAAAAGCCGCCGACTAATCCAGCAATAATGCAGCCAAGAATAATGAAGACAAAACCAACTGTATTAATTTCAAAACTCATATTTTCCTCCAAATAAAGAAAAGACCGGTTTCCCGGCCTTTATTAACTCAGGCTTATTAGGCTCTTGAATCGTATTCGCCGGTGTCAGTACGGACAATAACCATGGTTCCGTTCTTGACGAACATAGGAACTTTGATTTTATATCCAGTTTCAAGGATAGCATCCTTGCTGGCCTTGTTGATAGTATCTCCGGCAACAGCGTTGTCATCAGTATCAGTGATCTTGAGGGTGACCTTAGCTGGAAGCTCGACACCGAGGATTTCTTCACCAAAGAAGGTGATGATAATCGGGTTTTCAGGAGTGATGAAATTCATTTCCCAAACGAGTCTTTCCTTAGGAATACCATAATCATTGAAGTTTTCATTATCCATAAAATGGATGAGTGAACCATCATCATACTGATACATCATTTCTCTCTTATCAAGGAAAATTTTCTCAACTTTGTCATCACCATTGAAAGACTTTTCACTGATGGAGCCAGAGCGAAGGTTCTTAGCCTTGATTTTGACAATCATGCCACGCATGGCAGTCTTGTTGTGATCAATCTTGAGAGACTCAAAAATATCGTTTCCAACCTTGAAGGAAGTACCGGGACCGCAGTCACCGATCATAATCATGTCAGCCATGTTTATCTATCCTCCAATTTATTTCTTCTCTTCATGAAGAGTCATCTTGTTGCAGTGAGGGCAGAATTTCATTGTAGAGAATTTGGTAGGATGTAATTTCTTGTTCTTTTCAGTAATGTAATTCTCATTCTTGCATTCGCTACATCTGAGAGTGATGTTTGCACGTTTTTCAGCCATAATATTAAACCTCCATTAAAAACAGCCTTATTATTATAGAGAGTGTTAACACTTATTTTCAAGTTTTATTTATCTATTAGGCCATTTTTCTTTCAATGTCAGGATAAAAAGCTCTCCAAAAGGTTCAAACCCCTTAAAATCCAGGAAATCTATCATCAAAAGAGAAATCAGGCGACTTTGAAAATACCGGCAAAATAAGGTGGCAAAGCATTAAAATCCAGTGTGATTTCGTAATTGCTTAGTTTAAGGGTGAGGTCAAGGGCGGTTTTATACTTAGCCGTTTTAGCCGAAAAATTAAGAATAATCAGATAGGTTTCTCCATTCAGACAACGGAAATAGCTATTGATTTTACTGGAAATAATTTCAGCTTTGAAACTTCCTTGCTGAAGAATTGGGGAGGAATTCCGGAATTTAATCATCCGTTTATAAAATGAGAGAATAGAGGCTTGATCTTCAGATTGCTTTTTCACATTGATTTCCGGAAAATTAGGATTCATCAGGCACCAAGGCTCCTTACCGGTATTGAAACCGGCGTTAGGAGAATCATCCCATTGCATAGGCTCGCGGGCATGATCCCGGTTGACCGTTTCATTAATCATCTTTTCAATGGTTTTGTCTTTGAGAGGAAGGAGCCCTTTAGCGGTCTTAAAAGCCATATGGGAACAGATATCATTGGTCTTGTCCAAAGTCAGTGAATGGTTATCACTCATGCCTATTTCCTCACCTTGGTAAATAAACGGCGTTCCTTTTAAAGTAAGCAGGAAAAGTGCAAGCAGTTTAGCACTTTCGTTGCGGTATTTGTTTTCATCACCGTCTCTGGAAATACTTCTTAGCTGATCATGGTTTTCTAGGTAAACACCAATCCAATCGACATCATTCTGCCAGCGGAAAATCGGTGCTACCAATTTCTTGACACTGAATTTTCTTTTGATAATCGGAACCAAGGGGTATTTATCGCACCAGACATGGTCAAATTCAAAAAACATATCAAGACAGCGTTCCTGAAGGAAACGGTTTCCGGTGGCTTTAGTTAGATTACCGGTCTCACCAACAAGAAACGCATCATATTTATCCAGAACTTCTTCACGTATTCTCTTCAGAATGGCATAGCAGCCATCCTGGTTGGAATAGTATTTTGTCCCTTTTCCAAAAAAGCTGATGGAATGATCATCCTTAAGTGAGGACTTATAGATATTATTGATTACATCACATCTGAATCCGTAAACACCTTTATTCAGCCAAAATATCATGATATCTTCAATTTCTTGGATTACCAACTCATTATGATAATTTAAATCAGCTTGAGTATCACAGTAAAGATGAAGGTAAGAATATCCTGGAAGAGCATCAATTCCTTTCCAGGCGGAACCAGAAAACGAGGCCTGCCAGTTGTTGAATGGTTTTCCATTTTCTTTATCAGGCTTTATATAGTAATAATCGCGGTATTTATTATCAGGTGTATCTTTAATAGCTTCCTGAAACCAATAATGTGAGGTTGAAGTATGATTGATGACCAAATCCATAACGATTCTGATATCGCGTTTTCTTGCCTCATTAATGAGTTCATCAAAATCAGCCATGGTTCCAAAGCGATGATTAATGGCTTTATAATCGGAAATATCATATCCCATGTCATCCATTGGCGATTCATAAATAGGCGATAGCCAAATAATTCCGATGCCAAGTTCCTGAAGATAATCGAGTTTGGATATTATGCCTTGAAGATCGCCCCATCCATCATTGTTGCTGTCTTTAAAGGAAGAGGGGTAAATCTGATAGATTATTTTTTTCTTATAATCGTCACTTGGCATTTTCTTTTTCCTCAGCCTGGTTCCGTTTATTTATTTCGTTAACCATCATTTCATGGCTTTCTTCAGTGATAGTGTAAGTTTTTTTGATGACAATCAGACAAGCCAGCATCAGAATCAGGGGAACAAGAGTGAACCCTACCTGATAAATTATTCTGGCAGTCAAAGAAACGTTAGAAGCACCAGTAATCAAATCAGCCTGTGACTGAACCAACTGGCCAACCTTACTGGCATCATCCCCATAAAGATTGATTGCTTCGGTTTCATAGCCGCTGATAGTATTGGAAATTCCATATAATCCCCCGGCCAGAAGAGCGAAATAAAGAACCAGCTGCTGAATGGAGCTTCCTAATTTAGCAGTAAACGCACGAAGAGAGAAAACAGCACTTTCCCTTCTTTCATGGAATTTATATTCATTGTATTCAATTGAATCCTGAATCATGCAGTAAAGAATCAGGCATATCATAGTCTGGCTGAAGAAAACAAAGAAACCAACAACACACATAAGCGGGAAGAAGGTAACTGGATTGAGGAAAACATATCCAAACAGCAACAGATATCCGACTACAGCCACAATCGAACAAATTTCAAATATTCGCATACGCTTCATTTTCAGCTTGTTTGTCAAAATCGGATAAATAAACTGGCCCAGTAAGGTCGCGGCAGCATAGACAACCGTGAAAATCAGCTGATAGCCTCCGGCCTGTGAATAGCCGAAATTAAAATAGAAATAATTAAGACCCAAAGAAACCAGAATAGTACTGCCGGTATAATAGAGCAAAATACCGATAATAGAGCTTCGTACCTGACTATTCTTACCAATAATGGTGAATATTTCACTGAATTTCATATTTTCGGATGACTGTTCCAGCTTCTCATCGCGTTTCTTTTCTTTCATGAAAATACAAAGAATGAGTTGTGAGGCCACATAAAGAATGCTAGATATCAAAGCAAAGTAACGATAAGAGATGGTGTAACCCATGGAAGAAGAAAGGATAGGAACCAAGCCGCCAGCAGCAAAGCTGCCAATAGAAACAAAGATAGATAAAAGTGTGGTAAGGTTAGCACGGGTTTTTTCCTTGTTAGATAAGGAAGGAAGAACACTCCAGAAAGCAATATCATTCATCGTGTAGGTAAAATCCCACAGGAAATAGAAAACAGCAAACCAGACTACATATCCCCATCCGTGAACCGGAACCCAGAACATGAGGACAGTGGTGATGGAACTGAGAACGGCGCCGATAGCAATCCAAGGGCGGTACTTTCCGCTTTTAAAATGGAATTTTTCAATGATGAAACCCATAATCGGATCATTGACGCCATCCCATAATCGAAGGACAACGATGATGATGGTAATAGCAGAATACATCGCCACATAATTGTCATTTTGTCCGATTCCGCAATACTGAGCGAACATCAAAAGGAACATACTGACAAACTGATAACACATATCACGGAACATTCCGGAACCGCAGTACAGCCATTTTGTTGGCTTAGGGACATTATCCCCTTCAAAAGTTTTGTTGCTGAACATTTAAATTCACCTCTTTGCAATTATCTCTACTATAAACCAAAACCAAAAAGAAAAATAGTATAAAAATAGATAAGATGGTGGATTTTTTAAAAAAATAAAAAAAGATGATAATAATAATTGTTCAGTCACCCCAGAGTGATTTTCTTGATATACTATTAAAAGAGGTGGCTAAATGAATAAATTATCTTTTTCAATCGGAAATAAAATAATCGGTTCTGGGCATGATATTCTGATTCAGAGTATGTCTGACCGGAAAACCTCCGATATTGATTACAATGTCAAATTGACTTCAGATTTAGAAAAAATGGGTTTGGACATGATGAGATTTTCTGTCTTGGATCATGAAGATGCCTTGCTTATTGGTGAAATCAAGAAACAGGTAAATATTCCAATTATTGCTGATATTCACTTTGATTATACTTTGGCTTTGCAATCCATCCAGTCAGGTGTCGATAAAATCAGAATTAATCCGGGCAATATCGGCGGAGAAGTACGTTTGCGCCAGGTCATCAATGCCTGCCGTGAAAAGAATATTCCAATCCGAATCGGAGTCAATTCCGGATCACTCAATGCCTATCGGGGAAAAACCGATAACCAGGCTGATGATTTTCTTTTGGCTATGGATGAAACCATCTCAGTCTTCGAATCGGAAAATTTTGAGAATCTGGTCCTTTCATTGAAATCTTCTTCTCCTTCCTTATCAGAAGAACTGTATCTTAAAGCCAATGAAAGATATAAGTACCCCCTGCATATAGGTTTGACTGAATCTGGTTACGGAACCATAGGTTCCATCAAATCAGCCGTGACTCTCTTCCCGCTTTTATCTAAAGGAATTGGGGATACCATCCGTGTCTCATTAGCCGATGAAAGAAAAGAGGAAATGAGAGCGGTCAAAACTCTGCTGGGTCTTTCCGGAAGAAAATCGAATATTCCGGAACTCATTGTCTGTCCCAGCTGCGGAAGAACCCAGATTGACTTGAAACCTATTGCCCGGGAGGTCAATGACCATCTTGATTATGTCTTTAAGAACATCAAAGTGGCCGTTATGGGATGTCCGGTCAATGGAATAGGTGAAGCTAAAGATGCTGACTATGGTATTGCCGGAAGCGGTAAAAAAGATGTTTATCTGCTTTTCTCAAAAGGGAAGCCGTTAGGTTTATATAACAAAAAAGAAGCTGTCGCCAGACTCTTCAGTCTGATAGACAGCTTCTAGAGGATATTTATCTGCCTCTGGTCTTCTTTCTTCCCTTATAAGTATTTTTGTCGACATGATAGTCGGCGGCATTTCCGCCGCTTCTGGCAATATTAGTAAGCACCACTTTCATGCGGTGCTTTTCTTTTACTTTTTCGACTTCACGGCTGACCTTTTTCTTATAATTCGGTTTGACACGGTTAGATTTAGTCAGTTCAACTGCATGACGAATCTGTTTCTGGAGAAGTTCATTGGACTGATCCTTTTTTCCAAGATTCTTAAACTGATATTTGGCTTTGCTCTTCTTCAGACCATCGGAAGAAAGAATATAGTGATCAAAAGAGACACCGCGGCGAATCAGATCTTTGACTTTCTTAATGGAATCTTCATCATCCTCGGAATAGAAGACATAGCTGTCACCAGATTCATT
Source organism: Bacilli bacterium (assembly GCA_041670225.1). Taxonomy (GTDB): domain Bacteria; phylum Bacillota_I; class Bacilli_A; order RFN20; family CAG-288; genus Enterosoma. The sequence continues at coordinate 12,922 of JBAXZU010000021.1, forward strand.
GAATCTTCCGGCACGTCCGGCACGATGGAAATAATAATCGAGGTCTTTAGGAAGATCAACCGAAATAATGTCGTGAACATCAGAAATATCGATACCGCGTGAAGCATAGTCACTAGCTAAAAGAATAGCAAAGTCGGCTTTGTTGAAATCACTGAGGGTTTTTGAGATATCTCTTTTATCCATATCTCCATGAAGGACAAAATGCTTAATTTTCCGATCTTTCAGATATTCATCAAGAACGAACAGATCAGCTTTTCGAGAAACAAAGACAATTGATTTCAGCAAGTCAGTTTTCATTTTGAGGAAAAGTGACAAAGCAGCATCCTTATCGTTTCCACGGTAATTTACCAGATGGTGGAGAACTGTCTTATTGGTAATCAAGGAATTACGAACATCAACAATATTAGAAATATTGAAGGTATTCTTAACCTTTTTAATATCCTGAATATTGAGACTGGCGGAAAAGAAAGAAATAATTTTCTTTTCCTTGGCTGACTTCAAAGCACCCAAAACATCGGCAAATCCGTCAAAAGCAACCATATCACCTTCATCAATAATGACTCTCTTCAGTTCATTAAAAGGATAATGGCTGCGGAGAGAATCATACATGCTAGGGGTAGTCAAAATAATATCAGGCTTGCTGCGGGTGAAATCATTGTTTCCCTTAATTGACTTGATACTGTCTTCAGGGAAGCCTAAAGCAGAAAGGAACATGGAACAGACGGATTTGATCTGATCAAGTAAGCCAACAGTCGGAGAAAGAATGACGGCCTGAACATGTCCGTCATCAACCAAATCATTAATGATAGGTACTAAGTAGGCCAAAGTCTTACCAGTTCCAGTCAAAGCCAGACCTAGGACCGACTCACCTTTTAACATCTTAGGAATAGCCTGAGACTGAATATCGGAGAAAGAAAAAAAACCATTGTCTTTCAGTATCTCAACGACTTCTTTTTTCAGATTAAGACTTCCGACCGGAAGCATTTCCGGCTCTTCGGAGTTCTGGGCATTTGTGGTTTTTTCTTCTTGTTTCATCTTTATTCACCTTTCTTTTCGGCCAGGCCAGGTTCGACCTTGATACCAAGAATATCGGTATCAGCTGTCGGAACACTATTTGGACACTGACTCATAGGCTCGTAAGCCTTTAAATTCTTTGGGAAGGCCACAACGTCTCTGACATTGTCAGTCTGGGCCAATTCCATAGCTAAACGTTCAACACCGATTCCAAATCCACCTTCCGGAGGCACACCATACTGGAGGGCTTTAACTAAGAAACCGAAACGGTTCTCAATATCGGAATCAGAAACACCTAATATTTCAAATACCTTCTTCTGAACGGAGGAATCATAGATTCTCAGAGCACCGCTTGATAATTCAACTCCGTTAAGAACAGTATCATAGGAGGTTGAACGGATTTTTTCCGGAGCGGTTTCCAATAACGGAAGATCTTCATCAATCGGTCGGGTGAAAGGATTGGATAAGGCTTCATAATGGCCATCTGGTTCTTTTTCAAAAAGTGGCCAGTCAATAATGAAGCAGGGTTTATAATCGTCCTTCTTAGTCAAACCTAAAACCTTTCCATAATGAATTCTTAAAGCACCTAAAGCCCAGCAGGCATAATCGGCCTTAGCATCAGCGCAAAGAATAATCAAATCATTATTTTCCGGCTTCAGCTGCTCAACAAGTGCAGTCTTAGATTCTTCCGAAAGATTCTTAACCATGGAACCGGTGAGCTGTCCGTCAACGAATTTCAGATGTGCAACACCAAAGACACGGAATTTCTTAGCCAGAACATTATCATTGTCCTGATCCTTGCGGGTAATCTTTGAGGCAACATCACTGACCTTTAAAGCCTGAATGCTTTTTCCTTCATAGGATTTGAATCCACTATTGGAGAGGGCATCAGTCACATCGTTAATCAGCATTTCATAACGAATATCAGGTTTATCGGTTCCGTATCTGCTAATAGCATATTCATACTTAATTTTTACAAAATCAGGAAGATCGACATTATTGATTTTCTTGAAAACATATTTAAGAAGACCTTCAATAACCTCAAGAACATCTTCACGGGTTGAGAAAGACATTTCACAGTCAATCTGTTCAAATTCCGGCTGTCTATCAGCACGCTGATCTTCATCACGGTAACAATGGGCAATCTGGAAATAGCGGTCAACACCAGCAACCATCAATAACTGTTTATAAAGCTGAGGCGACTGGGGAAGAGCGTAGAAGTTTCCGGGGAAAATACGGCTTGGAACCAGATAATCTCTGGCACCTTCCGGAGTTGAGCGCATCAAAGTAGGAGTTGAGACTTCTTCAAAGCCGATAGAAGATAAGTATTCACGGGCATAAAGATTCAAATCACTTCGGATTTTGAGATATTTGGCCATGACCGGTCTTCTCAAGTCTAAATAACGATATTCCAATCTAGTATCTTCACTGGCAGTTGTATCATCCTTGATTTCGAAAGGAGTCGTTTCAGCTTTAGAGAAGACATGAATTGAAGTGACTTCAATTTCAACTTCACCGGTAGGAATAAGCTTATTGGCTTGGGTCCTCATGACAACTTTGCCAGTTGCTGAGATGACATATTCGCTACGGGGAGAATCAGCATCATAGATAGCCGGAGGAACATTAAGCTGAGTGATTCCGTATTTATCACGGAGGTCAATGAAAACCAAAGCTCCCAGATTTCTGACAGTGTCAATCCAACCGCATAAAGTTACAGTTTTGCCGACATCAGAACTTCTCAATTCGCCACAAGTATTAGTTCTTAACATATTTACTCCTAGAGAGCTTTAATAAGCTCTTCTTCATTAACAATTATCTGACTTCTATCAGCCATATCCTTCAGCTGAATAACATCCTGATCAACAATGATAACTTTTTTAGCCTTAAGACGGTCAGCCATCTTGAAGGCACCACCCATTCCACGTGAGAAGGAGCAGATATTTGCGGATTTTCCCTGACCACGGATAATATCGGCTAACTGAACCGCTTTTCCGTCTCTTCGGTTATCGATGATAAAGTAATCAAGAGGATTAAGAGGTCCTAAGATTTCTTTTCTTTCTTCGTCTAAAGAGAGAAGAAGACGTTCAACACCTAAGGAAAAACCAATACCTTCATAATCCGGTCCGCCGATTTGGCTCATCAGGGTAGAATATTTTCCGCCGCCGCCAATGGCACCGATATTTTCATTTTTGGAATCATATAATTCCCAGACAAGGCCAGTATAATAATCCAGACCACGGACTAGTCCATCATCAATCTGATAATCAACTCCGATAAGATCTAAAGTCTTCAGGAGAGTATCATATTCGGCCTTATCTTCAGCAGTAAGGTAATCTTTGATTTTGGGAGCACCTTGGCAGAGATCCTGGTCTTCAGGAACTTTGCAGTCAAGAATGCGGAGAGGATTAATTTCCAGACGGCGTTTGCAGTCTTCGCACATCGAATCAATCTTTCCGGCGAAAAAGTCGTGCAGAGCTTTTTTATAATTTTCTCTTGATTGGAAGCTTCCCAAATAATTAAGCTTGGCCACAACCTTTCGGTCAAGGGCCTTACTGGCAGCACGGATGGAAAGCATGAAGCAGTCCAAAGAAGCATCAAGATCAAGACGGGAATCAATAAATTCGACACCATATTGATTAAACTGACGAAGACGTCCGGCCTGAGGTCTTTCATAGCGGAAAACCGGTCCGAAATAACTGATTCGAAGAGGCATATCAGGGCTGTTGTAAAGCTTTGACTCAATGACAGCACGGGATACAGAAGCCGTGAATTCAGGTCTTAAGGTATAATCTTTGTCACCTTTTTTAGTAAGATCAAAAGTTTCCTTAGTCACAATATCACTTGATTCACCAGTAGTTCGGTGGAATAACTTATTTTCCTCAAACATTGGTAATTCACATTCACCACATCCATAGGCAAAAGCTTCCTCCATGAGAACATGGCGCAATCCAGAAAGGACTCTTTCTTCTTTTCCAAAATAATCGATGGTTCCACGTGGCTTTTTGATTTGTTCAGTTGACATTTTTAACCTCCAAGTATTCAAACTAATAAATTATATAACAAATTCGTCCAAAAATCTTTAATGAGTTACTCGATCGACTTGATAAACCGATTTCACTGTCATTAAGGCAGTAATATAATGGTTCAAAGCATTTTTATCTTTGACTAATAAAGTTATTGAAATAGTACAAGTAGAATTGTTAAGATGGGCTTTAGCATTGATTTTATCAACTTTGCAATTATTAATATTCAGGACATTCAGAATATCAATAAGCAATTTGTCACGGTCATGGCATTGGACATCCAAATCTACTGGGAAAGACAGTTCTTTTGGAGAATTAGGGTTCCAGCAAACAGAAATCAAACGTTCCTTAATACCGTCACGGGCAATATTTGGGCAATCGGTACGGTGAATCTTGACTCCTTGGCCTAGTGAAACAAATCCAACAATCTCATCACCAGGAATTGGACGGCAGCAGTTAGCCATATTTGACATAATGGCATCACCGTTAGGAAGAATAATTGAATCAGTGGTATTCAGTTTGACATTCTTGGCCTTAATCTTCTTGGCCATAGTTGCCGCATCATTTTTTGATTGGAGATATTCCTTAATATATTTGCTTTGTTCAAAAACTTGATTCGGGGAAATTGTTTTTCCGGAAATCAGAAGGAATAATTCATCGGGGGAAGAAACATTAAATTTTGTCAGCATCTCCCTGTCGATAATTTTAGTGATGTCAACTTCCATCTTTGATTCTTTAATGGAATCAATGATGGTCTGACGACCTCTTTTTATAGCATCCTCACGGACATAATCCGCATTTGCTTTTACAAGATAACGGCGAATACGGTTTTTGGCAAAATTTGTTTTAGCGATATTTAGCCATTCTGAGTTAGGAGAAGAGTTCTTATTGGTAATTACTTCTACAATATCTCCGGTTTTAAGGGCTTGAGAAATCGGAACCAGTGTGCCGTTAATTTTCGAGCCAGAAAGATGCTCTCCCAAATCAGTATGGATTCTATAAGCGAAATCAAGGGCAGTTGATCCTGATGGCAAGCAGATTACGTTACCCTTAGGGGTAAAGACATAAACGTTGGCATCAAAAATATCGTGGCTCAGTTCATCAACAAATTCCTTGGTATCCTGATTAGCTGAATCATCAGCCATGGAAACAAAGTCCTTAAACCAGTGAAGCTGATTTTCTATTTCGACCTGTTCAGTCTTCGGATCATAATTAGAACCTTCTTTATAACGCCAATGGGCAGCAACACCGCTTTCAGCGATTTCATCCATCTTCTGAGTTCTGATCTGAATTTCGAAAAAGTGTCCGGTGTTAGTGACAACAGTGGTATGAAGTGACTGGTACATATTGGCTTTAGGCATAGCAATATAGTCTTTAAAACGACCAGGAACTGGCTTGAAATTAGCGTGAATATAGCCAAGAATTTCGTAGCAATTCTGCTCGGAAGCCGTTATGACTCTAAGAGCCATAACATCAAAAATCTGTTCAAATGTATAGTTCTTAAGATACATTTTTTTATAGATGGAATAAACACTTTTCACTCGTTCAGTGATAGTGAAAGGAATATTAGTCGTAGAAAGAATTTCACTAAGCTGAGTTTTTAGGTATTGAAGAGTGCCTTCAGCATCATGAATTGTATCATTTACCTTGTTTTCAATTAAGATATACTTAGCGGGTTCAAGATAATAAATGGAAAGGTTTTCTAATTCCGTCTGAATATTATATAAACCTAAACGATGGGCAACCGGAGAATAAACTTCTAAGGTTTCATTGGCAATTCTTTTTTGCTTTTCAGCCGACTGAAACTGAAGAGTTCTCATATTATGAAGACGGTCAGCAAGTTTGACGATAATAACGCGAACGTCTTTTGCCATAGCTACAAAAATCTTGCGATGGTTTTCAGCAGTGAATTCGACATTCTTATAATCGGAAAGTCGGGTAACTTTAGTAAGTGCTTCGACTAAATTAGCTACTTCTTCACCAAAAAGATTCTGAATATCATCTTTTGTGGTTCCGGTATCTTCAATCGTATCATGCAAAAAACCGGCACAAATTGTCTTTGGTCCGGCTTGCAAGTCACACAAAATTTTCGCAACACCAATGCAATGAGTAATATAAGGGTCACCTGACTTACGCATTTGTCCTTGATGCTGAGCATCAGCAAAATGATAGGCTTTTTCGATTAAGGCAAGGTCGGCAGGATCATTGATATATTTGCTGTAAGTAGACCTCACATCCTCGAAAGTATAGATTGCATTATTTATTTCCATAGAAATCCAAATTAAAGATCAAGAAGCCA
>JBAXZU010000022.1:0-19228 GCA_041670225.1 Bacilli bacterium
GAATCAGGCACATCCGAATTTTTCTGAAAACCACTATTTTTTGACCAATTTCAGGTAAATTCGACCCTGTTTTTAGTCGTTTGAGTGGAAATTTAAGGGTAATTTTGCCATTTTAGTGGCTTTTTTGAAATTGCATTTTTGGCGAACCGAGACTCTTTTGAGTCTATCGTGTATACCTGATTTCACCACTCGAGCAATTATTTGAAGCATCGTCCTGCATTGATGCAAGGGTTTGCTTCGTGAAATTGTTCTGTGTAAGAACATTTCGGCTTTTGCAATAGGATAACTTAGGAAATATCTTAAATCACACTATTTGTAAATTTAGCCGATAAATAATATAACATGAATTACTTTTATATTCAATTTTCTTTTGTCAGAATAACAAAAACTTTTCTTTTAATTCATTTTTAGTTAAATCAGGATATAATGGATTAGGAAAAAATATTATGGAAATCAAAAATTATAAAGATTATCTTGTCCGTGCTACCGCCGGAAACGATCAGATTAGGGCTTTTGCTTTAACCAATAAGGATATTCTAAAAAGAGAGCAGGATATACATCAGTATTCGAAGATAGGAATATCAGCTTTAGGACAACTGCTTTCAGCCGGACTGCTGATGGGAGACATGCAGAAGAATTCCACTGATGAACTGACACTTCAGATTAAATGTGAGGGTCAAATAGGTTATATGGTGGTTACCGGAAAGAATGATGGTTCCGTCAGAGGCACTATGCATAACGGAAATATTCCCTCCATAGGTGACATTCCGGATTCTGAAGCTATATTCAAGGCGATTGGAAAAGGTACTCTTACTGTTATTGAAGATTTAGGAATGAAAGAACCCTATACATCCCAGATTGACCTTCAAAATGGAGACATAGCTGAGAACCTTACTTATTATTTCACCCAGTCAGAACAGACCCAGACAAATGTCGGATTAGATATGGCTTTTTCTGAAGATGGAAAGGAAATACTTTCATCTGGTGGATATGTCATTCAGCTGATGCCTAACGCCTCAAAAGGAGTTATTGCACAGCTAGAAAAGAATATTGCTGAGTTTCAGGGAGTATCTAAGGCCTTGAAAAAGGAAAATACCCCAGAATCAATTCTTCGTGAATTGCTTAATGGGTTTGATATTTCATTCAATGGATCAATAGATGTTTCTTTCCATTGTGACTGCAATCATCAAAAAGGAGCTAATATCCTTAAGTCATTAGGAAAAGCTGAACTTGATGATATGATCTCCGAGGGAAAAGAAATTGAAATTGTCTGTTCATTTTGTGGAAAAAAGTATTCGTATCCAATTTCCGAACTTGAGGAAATCCGGTCTAAATTAGTTAAGTAATACTTCAGGCTGCTGTTCCTTTCTTAGGGGTAGCAGCTTTTTGTATGATAAGTCCATTGCCAAAGCTCCTAAAGGAGCTGTGATAAGAATGGATATTACGGCAGCAACTAAGACCAAAGAACCAACTGCCAAGCCCTCCGAGAGGGCAATAGCACCGATGGAGGCCTGAACTGTAGCTTTGGGAAGATAGGAAATGATAATAAAGATCTTTTCCTTCCAGCTGAATTTTGTCTTGATAATGCAAAGGAAGACTCCGAAGCTTCTAAAAGTTAAGCCAATCATCAATAGTCCGATAATTTTCAGACCGTCGAGAGAAAAAGCGTATTTAATATCGACAGCTGCTCCAACTAAGGCAAAAAGGAGAATCTCGAAAACATTCCAAAGGCTGTCATAGTTTTTCTTTATTTCAACTGCCTCTTCTTTGGTGAAAAAGAGAACAAGAATTCCCATTAACATAATTCCTAACAAGGAGGATATGCTGATATAAGGTTTAGTTAAATTCTCAATTCCGATCATCAGGAAAGAGACGCCTAAGAGAATGATGGTCTTGATAATTGTATTGAACTTTATTTTCCGGAATACCAGAATTACCAAGAAACTGAATAGAAGTCCTAAAAGCAAACCAAGAATAATGCTTAGAGGAATTTGCAGAAGACTGATGGCTTCAAAGGAAGAGGTTGAGACCAGTCCCTTGAAGACATAGAAGAGAACAATGACAAAGATATCGTCACAGGAAGCTCCAGCCATTATCAGTTCCGGAACATGATGTTCTTGACCGTAACCTTCATTCTGAAGCTTGATCATCCTGGGAACTACCACAGCTGGTGAAACCGCGGCTAATACGCTTCCTAAAAGTAAAGCTTCCTGTATGGAGATACCGAAAATCAATGGTCCGAATAAGGTGACTCCTAGGATTTCAAAGGAAGCCGGAATGAAACACATAAGGATTGCTGGTCTGCCAATTTCTTTTAAAGTCTTGAGATTCAAGGAAAGACCGGATCTTGTAAGAATAATCACCAAAGCAATCTGGCGAAGATAGGGAGAGATACTTAAAAGAGTAGAATCAAAAAGGTTGAGAAGAGATGGCCCAAAAAGAATTCCTATGAAGATATAGAAGACAAGTTTAGGAATTCTGATTTTATCGAAAATCCATCCTCCGGCGATACCTAGAATAAAGATTACACCAATGCTTAAGAATAAGTCCATAGTAGCCTCCTTAAATAAAAAACTGATGAGCCTATGTTAAAAAACATAGACGTCATCAGCATAAGTGCGGTTCAGTTAATTAAAACTTGGAAGACATCATTTCCAAAAGTTATTTTACTATTCTTTTTCTGAAAGTCAATTGATGATTACTTTACCTGCTTCTTCTCACAGCAGAGACTATCATAATTTTGAATTTTCTTATTTAATAGTTCGATAGTCTTTTCGATGCTTTCTTTCTTCTTCAAAAGAATTTCACGTTGATCAATCAGAATCTGTCTTCTTTCATAAGTGGTGTCCTCCTCTTCTTGAAAAAGGTCGATATATTCTTTCAGAGCCTCAATGGAAACACCGGCATCCCGCATGCAGCGGATGAATTTCAGCCTGGCTAGATCATTTTCGGAATAATCACGAATTCCGCTTTTAGTTCGGTTAGGCATAATCAGTCCCATTTTCTCGTAATATCTAAGAGTATCGGCAGAAAAACCGAAATCTTTTCCAGCTTCCGAAATGTTCATAATGATTCTCCTTTGTTAATATAAATATTAAAACACCTAGAGTATACTCTAAGTCAATCACCTTTAGATGAGAAAAAAATCATATTGCTTTATTATTCGCGGTTTTCTCATTATAATTAAAGCATAATGAAAAACTACCATGAATTAGCTGACAGGCTCGTTGAGAGCTTCTCAAAGGATCAGGAGACCGAAAGAAATGATGTTGATCTTTGCCTGGTCTATTCTTTTCTTAGCGACGTCAGAAAAATCCTTACTCTGAATTATATCAATCCCTTTTATAGCAAGAATAATTTAGAGGAATACTTGGAGAAAGCTGATAATAAGCTGAGACTGATATTTGCTCAGTCCGGTCTTTCCAGTGAGGATATTGATGCCAAAGCTGAGTTCTTCATGAGTCAGCTTCCGGAAGCCAGAAGACTGGTCTACACCTCAATGGAAGCTATTCTTAATGGTGATCCGGCTTCCACTTCTATTCAGGAGATTGTTACCTGCTATCCAGGTTTTTCTGCTATTCTGAATTACCGTATTGCTAATATTCTTTATCATTTGGGACTTATTTACATTAGCCGAATTATTTCTGAGGAAGCTCATAGGTCAACGGGAATTGATATTAATCCTGGTGCAACTATTGGTGAATATTTCTTTATTGATCATGGAACTGGTATTGTTATCGGTGAGACTTGCATTATCGGAAATAACGTCAAGCTTTATCAAGGGGTTACTCTTGGTGCCCGTTCCTTATCAAAAGGCCGGCTTCTTGTGGGAATGAAAAGACACCCTACCATTGGAAATAATGTTACTATTTATTCTAGTGCCTCAATCCTGGGAGGAGATACCGGCATTGGTGATAACACCACTATTGGCGGAAATGTCTATGTGACCTCATCGGTAAAAGAGAATTCCATTGTTTTCTTAGGAAATACCGGTATCAAAATTATTGACAAAGTTGAAAACTATAAAAAATAGGCGGTTTAGAAACCTTTATTAAGAATTGATTTCTTATGAGGCCTAAACGCCTTTTTTAAATCAAAAAAAGGCTTTTCCCTTGAAACAGAGGAAAAGCCTAAATTTTTTACTGGTTGAAGCGATGGGATTTGAACCCATGACCTCTTGGTCCCGAACCAAGCGTGCTACCAAGCTGCACCACGCCTCAATTTAACTAGCCTTACAATTCTATCAAAGCAGTAAGATAAATTCAAGAAAAACCACTTAATATCTAGATAAAAACAAAAGAAAGGCGGTACTTTTCAGTACCGCCCTGATTTTACTTTGTCGGCTTGATAGGTTTGATTGGGTTGATAGGCTTTGGCTTATTGGCACTAGGCTTCTTGAATGAGACGGGATGAGCCATAGCAACTGGCTTTGGTGCATCCTTCTTTTCTTCAGTCTTGTCAGCAACAGGTGCATCTTCATGCTTGATAGGAGTGACGAGTTTGATAGGAGTGGCAGGTCTGGCAATGTTGCTTTCAGCTGGTGCTTCAGCAGGTTTTTCCTGCTCAGCAGCCTTATTGGCTTTTGCAATATCTCTAAGACTGGTGGCCTTGGAGAGGTCAGTACCCTTGGAAGCAGGCTTGACTGGTGTCAGATTTTCAACGACAACCAAGTTATCGAAGTCGTCTTTCTTCTTAGAATATCCGCCCTTTTGGTTGGCAACCATCGGATTGACAACTGGTGACACCTTGGTGACACCCTTTTCGAAGGCTTCGGCAGCTGTGAGATTTCCGGCATAAGTCTTGACGACATATCTCTTGAGATCAAACTTGACCTTTCTGGCTGCGACTGGCTTAATGTCTTTCTTAGCAGCATTGGTGTTGATGGAATGCAGAGGACCAGAGATAGGAGCAATGACCTTCTTTTCTTCAACTGGTTCTTCGGCAACGGGTTCATCATGCTTGATAGGAGTGACTAAGTTTATCGGCTTTCTGGATTCATCTCTCTTGAGATTAGGATTGAGAATTGGAGCCATCGGCTTGACTGTACCCATTGGCTTAACAGGTTCAGGCTTCTTTTCTTCAGCTGGCTTTTCTTCAATTGGTTCTTTAACCGGCTCTTCAGCAATAGGTTCTTCAACATACTCAGGTAAGGTCCAAGTATTCTCTAAGCCATTGTCATCGGTTGTGGTTTCGGTAACATTTCCGTCAAGGAAGTTGATGGCTGTCCAACGATCCTTAGGATCAGTAGGAACTGGCTTTTCTTCAATGACTTCTTCAACTTTTTCTTCAACGATTTCAGGTTTAACTTCTTCGGCCTGTTCAGCAACAACTTCTTTTGCTTCTTCAACAGGTTCTTCGGATGGCTGAACTTCCTGGAAAATTTCAGTATTCTCTTCAGTGGCTTTAGCTTGGGCTGTCATATCTTCATACTTATCTTCGGCAGGGACTTCAGTTTTAATTTCTTCAGGGATATATCTATCTTCTCCCCAAGGGTTAGCATTCCATTCATCTACTCCGGGAAGAACACGTACAGGTTTGTTGTCTTCAGGAATTTCAATGATTTCAACATTGGTAAGTTTGGTAGGTTCCAGATCTTCAATTATCTGATTGACATCAGTTTCATATAAGCCTGGTAGATCTTTGGCTTCATTTAATTCATAAGGTTCAAGTGTATTGAGAATAGCGAAGTCACGGCGTGAGGCAACAATCTTATCTTCCTTGGTTTCAGCAGCAGCGGCGACTGGAGTAGGAACCTGAGTATTATCAACAGCATTGACAAGGATAGAGGAATCAGAGGTCTGGGTTTCATCAACTGGAGTAATGGTTTCTTCTTTTGGAGCTTCAGCTTCTTCTTCCTTCTTTTTCTTACCGATAAGGCAGACACAAGGCAGATAGATAAGATTGAGGATAACTGCGAAGATGACACACCAGGCAAAGAATCCGCCATAGCCTTTAACTTTGTTACCGAAGGAGAAGACAATGTTACTGCTAAGGGCATCAATGAACTTCTGACCGACTTTGATATAAAGATTATGACAGAATTCACCGGCAACAGGAATGTAGGAATTCATGACTGTAATAACGCCATAGGCAATGAAGGCAAGATTGATGATAGCCATGAGGACTAATAAGAATATTCGGATACCTTTTCCGCCTCTTTCGGATTTTCTTACATATCCGATGAGCATCAGGGATTTGATGAAGAAATAGATCAAGGTAACACCAACACCGGCAAGGCCAATCAATTCAAGCAGACCAGTTTGGTAGGTGTCATAAGAAAGAATTGTTTGGGAGAAGTTGAGGAGGTGATGGCAATGGTCATTAATATATAGTGATAATTTGCTGAGAATATTTACTAAGACTTTCGAACCTAAAGTTACCTTATAGGCTTGGGGAACTAGGGTAATAACCACCAGGGCAGCTAAAATTACATAGAGAATTATAAAGATAACCCGGAACACCATGGAACCGGCACTTGTCTTTTTTTCTTTCACTTCCTGTTTCTTTGCACTCATTTTTAATCTCCTTGCTAAATTAAAAACTAATATTCTAATTTAGAATAATATACCACTTAAATAAATATAGATACAATAAAAGTCTTTGATTTTTATCATAAAATGCTTAGAAACAACTTTACAACGAATGTATATACCTTGCCGAACTTAATAAAGCATTAGAAAAGCCCATACGTTAATGAATAATCGCATGGGCTTTTCTTGTGTGCTATTCAATGGAATTTAATTAGCTGTTTAAACAATAATAATGTAAACTATTTTCACCTTAAATGCAACATAAATATTAAAAATCGAAGTGAAATTTAACATTACTATTAAACAAAAGTTGTTTACTAGCCAAAGAGTCGTGAAACTCCCCTGTTTACTAGCAAACTGATAACCAAGTATGTTAGAATTGGGAAGAGGTGAATGCTATGAATGATTTATTTCCTAAAGCTGTTTTCTTTGATTGCTGGAATACAGTAATTACATTTTGTGAAAAGGATAAAAATTGGAACGTCCTTCCACTCATTAATCATTGCATAAATAACGAAAATATCAATTGGGATGAAGTGAAAAATTTTAGTGCTGGTTTTTTCCGTGAATATTATCCCTCGCGTCTTAATTTTGAAATTAACGGATTGCAGTACCTAAATCTTATGGTGACCATGTTTGGCATTAAGCTGAATTGCTCACTTGAAACCTGTTATCATGAAATTCTTTCAGGACTTGATCCAGAACCGGTTGAAGGAATAAAGCAGTTCCTTTCATTTTTAAAAGAAAAAGGAATATATTTTGCTATCTTATCTAATACCATTTACTCTGATGAGGATACTCTGAAAATAATTGATAGACTGATTCCTGATAATGGCTTTGGCTTTTTCTTTGGTTCTGCTTCAGTTGGTGTTAAAAAACCAAATCCTTGGTTCTTCCAGGCTGGTGTCATTAAGGCTGGCTTTAAACCGGAAGACTGTATTTATATTGGTGATGCATTTTATCAGGATGCCTACGGATCATATCAATCAGGATTTGCTCACTCCATCTGGCTGAATTGGAAACATGAATCTAATGAAAGACATCTTAAACTGATAGATAAGCCTTTTGAATATACAGAAGTTTCATCGTATCAGGAATTGATGGAAAGGATGAATAATGGAACATATTGATTATCCGATAACTGAATATTTAGTTCCTTTCGAACTTAAGCAAGTTGATTCTAGTGGCAATCCTGAATTACAGGAAGTTCTTTTAGCCTTTCAAAAAGGTGCAGCTGACCATGTTGAGCTTTATGGATTTGGTCAAAAGTATCGTGAAAGAACAAACAAGGTTTTTGTCATCTGCCGCGAAAAAATAGTTTTCCTTCGGGATTTTGAAAAAAACAAAAAGTATAATCTTTATACTTATCCTCTTTCTCCTGGAAGAATTGATATGTATCGTGAAGCCTATATTTTGGATGAAAACGGTAATCGAATGGCGGAGATTCTTTCTCTTTGGGTTTTTATTGATTTTACCACCAGACGTATTTGCAAAACCGATGAGGTCAAGGCCGTTCAGGATGAATATATGAAAAGCTTTGATAAGCCAGTCATTTTCTCTGATAAGCTTCAGCGAATGGATTGTCCAGAAAATGAAGGGCAGTTCCTGTTTGAATATACAGTTCAGGAAAGTGACCTGGATTCCAACAATCATATGAATAATACTGTATATTTCCGAATACTGCAGAATCATGGCATCGGTAAGAAAGTCAGTTCTTCCGAAGTGAATTTTGAAAAGGAATGCTTCTTAGGAGAAAAAATCCGGATATTCCGAAATTGTTTCGACTCTTTTGATGTGTATCAGGGAATCAAGGAAGATGGGGATCTTTCTTTTATTATTAAGTTTGTTTTTTAGAATTTAATCATCATTATTACCAATAATGATTGATGGAAGAATATATCTGTCCACGCTGTGGAAATAGGGATAAGCGTTATTTTGGAATTAGAAATGGCCGACCATACTGCCGACTATGTATTTCATTTTCTGGAAAAAATGTTTTGCCAGATCAATGGACTGTCAATCAAAAGATCAGTCTTCATTTAGATTATCCTTTGAGTGAAAAACAGGAAAAAGTAGCTAGTGAAGTTCTTGAATGCGTTACTGAGGGAAAGAATGTCCTCATTCATGCTGTGACTGGTGCAGGAAAAACAGAACTGGTTTATTATTCCATGGAATATATCCTAAAAAAGGGTGGACATGTCGGATTTTCTACCCCGAGAAAGGACGTTGTTATTGATCTTCTTCCTAGAATCAAGACTGCTTTTCCAATGGCTAAGTGTGTGGCCGTCTATGGCCAACACACCTCAGTACTATTAGGAGACATCATTGTTTTAACCACTCACCAGCTTTATCGTTATGGAAACTTCTTTGATTTACTGATATTGGATGAAATAGATGCCTTTCCCTACCGAGGCAATACGCTTTTACAAAACTTCTTCCGGAAAAGCATAAAAGGGAATTATGTTTTGCTTTCGGCTACACCATCTGAAGAAGATATCAGCAGTATCAAAAAAGATAACGGAAAGGTAGTCACACTTTTTGAAAGGTATCATCATAGCCCTTTACCAGTGCCAGAGTTCATTCAGACCAATCCACTGACTTCCTATATTGTCTGTTCTTCCTATCTTAGAAGGTTTTTAAAGGATAAGAAACCCGTCTTTGTCTTCGTTCCGACTATTGAGGAAGGAAAAAAGTTATATGCCTTTCTTTCAGTTCTGAATATCAATGGTGGGTTTGTTTCCTCAAAGGAAAATGAAAGAAAGACAGATGTTCAGAAATTTAAAGAAGGAAAACTTTCATATTTAGTGACGACATCAATTCTCGAAAGAGGAGTAACAGTGAGAAATCTTCAGGTTATTGTCTTTCACTCTGACAGCGAAATCTATAATGAATCAACTTTGGTTCAGATTGCCGGAAGAGTCGGAAGAAAAATTGATGCCTCAACCGGACAAGTCTATTTTCTTGGATATGAGAAAAATGAAAGCATTGTTAAAGCCATCAATCAGATTAAGAAATACAATCGGAAAGCGGGATTATCATGATCTGTACTTCTTGTCTTCAAGAATTTTCTACCACACCAATCCGAGGAATAATCGAAAAAGAACCTTTTTTATGTGATGAATGCATTTCTCAAATAAAAATAAGATTGGAACATCATTTATTATTCGGAATTGACTGCCTTTTTCTCTCGGAATATGATGGAATTATTAAGAAATGGCTGATGGATTACAAAGAAAATCTTGATATTGAATTGGCGCCTTGCTTTCTTTTCGTTTTTCTTCCTCTGCTTCGGATCAAATATGCTGGATGGACTTTCGTTCCGCTTCCTTCTAATGCCCTTAGAGTTGAAAAACGAGGATTCAACCATTTGGAAGAGATGCTGAAAGCCAGCAAACTGAATTACCTAGATTGTCTGATTAAAGAAGAAATGATTCAGCAAAAGCAGTTAGGACCATCAGAACGACTGTCTAAAAAGAACATTTATTTAAAGAAAGGTATCGATCTTCAGGGTAAAAAAATCGTGCTTTTTGATGATGTCTATACTTCCGGTGGTACTTTAAAGAATTCATTATCGTCCGTTATTAAAGCGCATCCCAAAGAAATCAAAGCGTTGATTTTGATGAATAATGGGCATTTCGGAGAAAAGTCAATACAAGTATAACTTTAATTAATTTATAATTTTATATATAATTAAATAAGTGTCTTTTTTTTGGAGGCTGTCACATGAATAATCTTCTGAAATTTCATCGCCGTTGGTTATGCTGGTCGATGCTTATCCAGTCTTTGCTTATTGTTGCTTTAGGCCTGTCTTATTTCTTTCTCCCTGATTTCACTGGCTTCTTTTATATTTCGATAGGCTTGGTTACGGTTTTCTTAGTTTACGATTTTATTGTTTCAATTGTTTTTAACGCCAAAACCTATTCTGCTAAGGGCAAGACTGAACTCACCAGTGCCGAAGTCATGGGTAACGAAATAAATGAAGCCTATAATTTCGGTGAAATCGGTATTGCCATCACTAACCGTGATAACGATATACTTTGGGTTAACGAATTCCTTAGTTCAAGATGTCCGGATATCGTTGATAGAAAAATCCTTGATGTTTTCCCATCCCTTAGTTCACTTGAAACTTCCGAAAGTTCCTTAAAGGTCAAGGTAACTTATGAAAGCCATACCTATTTAGTTGAGAAAATCAAAGATGTGAGACTTTACTTCTTCAAGGATATTACCGAATTTGAAAATGTTGATAACTATAATTCTAAGGTTACTCCGGCTATCGGATACTTCACTATTGATAATTATTTTGACGTTCAGATGAATGTCTCTGATGAAGCAAAATTCGCTGATATGGTTTCTGCTCTTAATGTTCTCTTCCATAATTTTTCCGAAAAATATTCAGCCATGGTCAGAAGAGTAAAGGAAGACCGCTATTTCTTTATCACCACTAAAGAAAATTATGACAAACTTTATTTAGATAAGTTTGCTATTGTTGATGATGTCAGGAATGCCTTCCCTAATGGTTTCACTATTTCTATAGGCGTTTCCTATGGATTTGATAATTTTGCTAAGCTTAGTGATTTAGCCTCTTCTGCTCTTGATGTGGCCTTGTCCAGAGGTGGAGATCAGACAGTTATTTCACCATTTGGTTCATCATTGATCTACATCGGCGGAAAGACTGAACTCAAGCCAGCTAGAAACCGAGTAAAGATGCGTACCATTTCTCACTCACTTCTTACAATTCTTGAATCGTACAAAAAGATTCTGATTATGGGACATGATAACGCTGATTTTGATGCTATCGGTTCTTCTTTGGGAGCCTATTTGCTTTGCCGACATGTCAATGTCAATGCTAAAATCTGTTGGGAAGACCAATTGGTTGAAGATAAGTGCCGAGTTGCCATCCAGTCTCAGTATACTGAAAGTGAAATGGATCACATCTTTATCGGATACAAGGATGCCATGGATTGGATTGATAACGATACTTTGCTTTTAATGGTTGACCATAATAATCCGCGAATATCGATGTTCCCGGAAATTGTCAAGAAGATGAGTAACATTGCTATCGTGGATCATCATCGTCCAGGAAGTGTTGTAATCAATAATCCGGTTTTCACTGGTGTTGATACTTCCGCCTCCAGTGCCAGTGAATTATTCACCTCCTATATTATCTACTCTCCTGATGATATTGATATTGATCAAAGAACCGCTACCTTCCTTCTTTCCGGTATCGCTCTTGATACTCATTCATTCCGGGAAAGAACTACTATGTTAACGTTTGAGGCGGGCTCCGAATTAAAGAATTTCAATGCTGATAGTGGTAAAGTCGATGACTTTATGAAGGAAAACCTGGAAGAATATCGTCAAAAGATCTCCATTCTCAACAGTGCTGAAACACCTTATTATGGGGCAATGATTACTAGTAGTCCGGATACGGATATCGTGAATCAAATTATCTTAGCGACAGTTGCAACTGAATCAGTGAATATCCGTGGAATCTCTGTTGCCTTCTGTATAGGAAGAGTTGGTGAGCATGAAGTCAAGGTTTCTGCCCGAAGTGATGGAACCGTCAATTGCCAGTTCATTATGGAAAAAATGGGCGGTGGAGGACACTTCACCATGGCAGCCTGTGCCTATCAGGATTTAAAGGTTGATGAAGTAAAAGAAAAGCTGAAACATATTCTTAATGATTATCTAGATGATGCTACTGTGAAAAAATAAAGAAAAATAAGAGGTATTAAACTATGAAAGTATTAATGAAACAAGAAGTCCGAAAAGTCGGTAAGAAGGGTCAGATTGTCGAAGTTAGCGATGGTTATGGTGCTAATTTCCTCATTCCAAACGGTTATGCCGTCCTTTATACTGAGGCAGCTCAGAAAGACTATGAACGTGAATTAGCTAAACAGGCTTTGATTGATGCTCAGAAGCGACAGGAAGCAACTGAACTTGCTGCCAAGTTAGCTGGTATCACTCTTCAGTTTGAAGCAAGTGCTGGCAGACGTGGGGAAATGATTGGTACTGTCTCCAACAAGGAAATCATCAAAACCCTTAAGGAAAAATATGATATCATCATCAACAAAAATATGATTGTTGAGAAAAATGTCATTGTCAACGGCTTTGGAAAGACTTCTCTGAAGGTCGAATTGTTTAAAGGCGTTTTTGGTGCAATCAACCTTAATGTCGAATTGAAGGAGAAAAAATAAATTATGGCTGAGGAAAAATCCTCGACAGCCAAGCTTAATGAAGACAGCATTTTAGCTGATATTCTCCATGACACTTCCGGCAATGATCTTCTGACTATCACCACATCATTGACGGTGGATGATTTTTCAGACTCTAAAAATAAGATTATCTATAAAACCATTCTTGATATGGATAAGAAAGGTGTCAAAGCTACTCCTACTACTTTGACTACCGAATTGGAGAATCTCAAAGTTCTTGATCAGTCTGGCGGTTATGCCTATATTGCCTACCTGATGAATAGCTTCACTAGCATGGCTCCGGTCAGCAATTATATCAATAATGTCCGTGACCAATCACTTTTAGGAAACTTTATTTCTACTTTAAGCACCATTGTTACTGATGCTCAGACTAAGTCAATTGATGATATTTCTTCTTTTGTTGAAAAAGCCGAACAGGATATTCTGGCAGTCACTAAGACCAGGCGTGTAGCTGATGTTATTGGTATGAATCAGGTTGCTGATTCAATCGTCAATAAATTAGTTGCCCAGTCAGAGGATTTCCGTCTAAACGGACGAAGACTTAATGGTGTCACGGGTGTTGAAACTGGATACGCCTATCTTGATCAGCTGACCAAAGGCTGGAAAAAACAGGAAATGATTATTATCGGTGCCCGTCCTAGTGTCGGAAAAACAGCTTTTGCTATTAATCTTCTTTATAATATTGCTAAAAAAGGAACACCGGTTGTCTTCTTCTCTTTGGAAATGAATGCGGTCTCCATCGGTCTAAGACTTTTGGAAAAGACTGCTGGTCTCTCTGATACCGAAATTAATAACATGGAATATCTTAAAGGTTCCTCAAAAGACCAAATTCTCATTAATGCCAAGAACGATCTTGATAAGGCTAATGCCACCAAACTCGTTCGCGGAATGCAGGAAATAAATAAGCTTCCTTTCTATATCGATGATACTCCAAACGGACAGATGTCCAGTATTGCTGCCAAATGTAAGAAACTGAAAAATCTTATTCCGAATCTTGGATTAGTAGCAATCGACTATCTTGGTCTTATTACCTCACCCAGCAAGGCTAATTCTTCCTCAAGACAACAGGAAGTTTCCGATATTTCCCGACAGATTAAGGAATTAGCCCGTACTTTGGATTTACCGATTATTGCCCTTTCTCAGTTAAGCCGTGATACTGAAAAGCGTGATGACCATAAACCTCAGCTTTCCGATATCCGAGATTCTGGTGCTATTGAACAGGATGCTGATATGATTCTAATGCTTTACCGAAAAGACTATTATTCTCATCAGGGTACTGATGATGAAAAACTTAAAGTTGATAATAATAACCCGATATCTCAGGTTGATGTTGCCCTGCTGAAAAACCGTAACGGAAGAATCGGAGATCTGCAGTTCAGTTTTGACAAGGAACATTGCTCATTCAATATTATTGACCCGGATTCCCAGGAGCCGCTTTCTTAATGAAGTTTGATGTTATTTCTTCAGGCTCGAAAGGCAATGCCACTATTATCGTATCTCATGGGAAAGCTATTCTTCTTGATTTTGGCATATCCAAAAAAAGAATAAATTCAGCTTTGAATGAATTCGGATTAGGATTCAATGATCTGAATGGAATATTTATTTCTCATGATCATTCGGATCATTCATCCAATGCTTTCAGTGCTCCCTTTGAAAAAATCTATGCTTCTACAGTCACTCTTCCAAAAATTGATGGCATGATTACTGGGGTTCATCTGCTTAAGCCTTTATCAAGTGTTTATGTTGATGGGTTCTCGGTATTGCCGATTCCTTTAAGCCATGATGCTCCGAATACTGTCGGATTTGTTATTAGCGATGGTGAGGAATCTTTGGCCTATATTACTGATACTGGTTTTGTCCCTGAAAAAGTTTTTGAGTATCTGAAGGGATTGAATTATTATATTTTTGAGTCCAACCATGATCCGGAAATGCTGTTCAATAGCGGCCGTCCGGATTATCTGATTCGCAGAATCATCTCCGATAAAGGCCATCTGAGTAATGCTGATTCAGCCTATTATTTGGCTAATTTTATAACCAAAGAAACCAAAGAAGTTGTTCTTGCTCATCTAAGCGACCAATGCAACACACCACAAAAAGCAAAAGATGCTTTTGATGTTGTTACCCAATCTCAACTGGGATTTATTCCCGATGTTTGTCTTAAAACCGCAAGTGATTTTGCTCAGACAAAAGGTGGAGATTAATGACTTTGAAGTTTTTGTTACCTGGCAAAGCCCGCGAAAAATTTATCAAGGATGGCTATCAGGAATACCTGAAAAGGCTATCCCGTTTTGCTAAACTAAGTTTAATTAATCTCAATGAAGAACCACTTTCTTCTTCTCCTAATGAAAAAGAAATTTCTTTGGCGTTAAAAAAAGAAGCTGTCAGGGCAATGAATCAGATTAAAGAAGATGACATCCTTTTTTTAGTAGATATACATGGTCCTCTCCTTTCTAGTCAGGAATTGGCTGAAAAAATTTCTCAGGCTTCTAGAAAAAACGGGAATCTGGTTTTTCTTTTAGGATCATCCTACGGACTTGATGATTCTCTTAGAAAAAGAGCGAATTATTCGTTTTCCTTATCAAACATGACCTTCACTCACTATATGGCTATGCTCCTCACTTTGGAACAGGTTTATAGGGCTATGAAAATCAATTCTGGAGAAGCTTACGATAAATAGACCCGTTTTTTGATATTTTTCTGAAGATTATTTGATTTCCTTGTTGACTTTGTGACGATTTTAAACTATACTTTTTTACGCCTTTGGGGTATAGTCAAGCGGTAAGACAGCAGTCTCTGAAACTGTGATGCCTTGGTTCGAATCCAAGTACCCCAGCCATTGCAATCAATTCCCGAGTAATCGGGATTTTTTTATTTCCGTATTCTAACCTATTCCCTTAAGGGAATATTATCGCTTTTGGGCTATAAAGAACCGGTCTTTTTTGGTATAATTTTATTGAAAGAAAATTTACTTATGATAGATATCAAAACAAAATTGAATTCAAAGCAGTATTTGGCTGCCTCCAGTGATTCACAGTATCTTAGAATTATTGCCGGAGCCGGAACCGGAAAGACAAGAACTTTGTCTTACAAATTAGCTTATCTGATCAGCCAGGGCATTTCACCTAGAAGGATTGTTGCCATTACTTTTACCAATAAAGCCAGCAAGGAAATGAATTCCCGTGTTGATGAGATTTTATCTGAAGAAGATATTTTTCCTGCCAGCAGTCCTCTCATTTCCACTTTCCATGGCTTCTGCTATCGCTTTCTGAGAAAGGAAATTTCTATTCTCCCGGGTTTTACTCCTTCTTTCAATATTGTCGATGATCAAGATCGGAATTCAATTTTTAAGCAAATCTTCAAACCAATGCCTAAAGGCAGCAGCAAGGATTTCATCCAGGCAGTTGTCGGAAAAATCTCAGATCTGAAAAGCGAAGGCGTGACTTTGGAAATGATACGTCCCAGCGATGTTGATTTTTCTAAAAACGCAAGCTTTAATTTTGATGATCTTAAATATGTTTTTACTTCTTATCAGCAGTATCTTCAACGTCAAAACATGCTTGATTTTGATGATCTGCTTTTATTTACTACCAAAATCATGCGTGAACATGAGGACATCCGTTCCCATTGGCAACAGAAATATGACATATTTCTCGTTGATGAATTCCAGGACACAAATAAGGTTCAGTATGATTTAGTCAAACTATTTATGCGTAAACCTTATGGCGGTGATCTGGGAACCAGACTGACCGTTGTCGGTGATCCTGATCAGACTATCTACACTTGGCGTGGAGCCAAGAATGAAATCATTAAAGACCGTCTTCAGAAAGACTTTCCAACTCTTGAAACTGTGGTTTTGGATGACAATTACCGTTCCACCCAAGCTATTCTTGATGCCGCCAATAACCTCATTAGGAATAATCATGACCGTTTAGAAAAAAATCTGAATGCGGCTAGCGGTGTAAAGGGTGATGCTGTCAGTTTTGTTCAGTACGCCTCCAATGAAAATGAAGCTTATGGAATTGCCTCAATTATCCGTTCTTTGGTCGTTACTAAAGGAATATGTGATTACGATGACATTGCCATTATTTACCGCTCAAACTACCTTACTAATCCTATTGAAAAACAGTTTACTGCCTTTAAGATTCCCTATCAGGTTTATGGTGGTCTTAAATTCTATGAGAGAGCGGAAATCAAGGATGCTTTGGCTTATCTGAAATTCATTGTCAATCAGGATGATATTTCTTTTCTTCGACTGCTTTCGGCTCCGACTAAAGGCATCGGTGAAGTTACTCTGACTAAGGCTAGAGAAATTGCTGCTTCTTTAGGCGATGAAGGAAGTCTGTATGAAGTCTTCCGCCATCATCAGAATGAGTTCAAATTAAACAGTGGTTCTAAAAGTTCTCTGAATCATTTCTTTGCTGCTTTTGATGAGGTTTCCGCCGCTTATAAATCTGGCTGCAACAATGCCGCCCTGCTTTCTGCCATTCAGAAATATTTCTTTGATAGCGGATTTAGGGATTATGTGTCGAAAGAGGATAAGAAAGCCGAAGAAAAGCTCTCATATACCGCCTCTTCTTCCACCTCTAAGACTGACAACGTTAACGAATTTATCCGTTCGCTTACTTCCGCCCTTGATTCTCCCGTGGTTGATGAAGATGGCAATAACCGTGACTCAACTTTGGAAGATTTCCTTATTTCTGTTGCTCTTCAATCTGATCAGGACACCATGGTTGATTCAAAACAGGTTTCTTTGATGACTGGACATGTTTCCAAAGGTTTGGAATTCCCTTATGTCTTTGTGAATGGGATGAATGACGCTATTTTCCCAACCAACCATGCCATCATTGGAGATAGCAAAGGATCCATTGAAGAGGAAAGACGACTCTTTTATGTCTGTGTTACCCGTGCTAAGAAAAAGCTGTATATTTCTTCTTTCGGAGGAACAAATTTCCGCAATGGTACTTCTTATGTCCGTTCGCGGTTCATCAAAGAACTTGGACTGGCTTCAACCAAACAAGATACTTCTAAACCAATCAATAACTATTATTCTTCCCTGGGCAAGAATAAGCCGGCATCTAGCCGTTTCTTCCCAGCTTCCAACATTCAGGAAATAAAGAACTTTGCTTCAAAAGCCCAAACTTCCGGAAGCGATTCCTATGCTGTTGGCGATAGAGTTGTCCATACTTCTTTTGGAAAAGGTAGCGTTATTGCTGTCGAAGGAAACAAGATTATCGTTGATTTTGGTCCGGAATATGGCCAGAAAAAACTTTTAATCGGATTTAAGGCTTTCAGAAAATTGAAGGAGGATGAATGATATGGATGCTGTTGACAAAGAAAGAGAAAGAGTAAGAGAGCTCACAGAGCTTTTGAATCGCTATAATCGCGAGTACTATGTCAATGATTCACCCTCGGTTTCTGATTTTGAATATGATTCTCTGATGGAAGAACTGATTCGTCTGGAAAACAAACGCCCTGATCTGAAAGATCGCCTTTCTCCTACTTCCAGAGTCGGAGGAGGAATCATCAAAGGATTCAAGGAAGTCCATCACAAGAAATACATGCTTTCCATTGGTGATGTTTTTAACGAAGAAGAACTTTATGCCTTTGATGAAACCATTCGTAAACTTACCGGATTAAGTAAAATCGAATATATGTGTGAGGTCAAGATTGATGGCTTAGCCTGTTCTATCATTTATCAGGATGGGGATTTCTCTTTGGCTTCTACCAGAGGAAACGGAAGTATAGGTGAAGACGTTTCTCAGAATGTTCTGACTATCGCTTCAATTCCTACACATATTACTGATAAGCGGGAAATAGAAGTTCGAGGTGAAGTCTTTATGCCTAAGGCCAGTCTTCTTCTCTGTAATGAGGAAAGAAAAGCCAATAATCAGCCTTTATTTGCTAATTGCCGAAATGCTGCTGCCGGATCTTTAAGACAGCTTGACAGTTCTGTGGCTGCTAAAAGAAAATTATCAGCTTTCTGGTATTATGTTCCTGAGGCTTTAAGTTTAGGAATGAAAAAGCATAGTGAGGCTTTGGATTATATTGCTTCCTTAGGCTTTGTGACCAATCCCGAAAGAAGAGTTGTTCAGGGAATTGATCAGGTTATTGCCTATATGCATGAATATGCCGTTAAAAGACCGACTCTTGGCTATGACATTGATGGATTAGTCATTAAAGTCAATGATATGGAACTGTATGAAAAGATTGGTTATACCATGAAAGTTCCTAAATGGGAAATTGCCTATAAATTTCCACCGGAAGAACAGATAACTAAGCTTGAAGATGTTGAAATTTCTGTTGGAAGGACTGGAAGAGTGGTCCCAACAGCAATTTTAGCTCCTGTCAGAGTGGCAGGGTCGATGATTTCAAGGGCAACCCTTAATAATGAAGACTTCATCAAGACCAAAGATATTCGGATTGGAGACTATATCTCACTTCATAAGGCTGGTGATGTCATTCCGGAAGTAGAAAAGGTAATTA